>DASTHR010000471.1:0-2125 GCA_035718105.1 Burkholderiales bacterium | reverse complement strand
GTGACCCTGGGCCAGTTCCGCGACCTGATCAACAATCTGGCCCGCGACCTGGGCGCAGAGGCGCACTGCCCCGAGCCGGAGGCGGAGCAGGCGCGGGCGGCCCGCCTCGACGCCTTCTGCGCCGAAGTGGACGTCATGATGGTGGTGAACGCCGTGAGCCGCGACGGCGCCGCCTTCCCCGGCACCAAGGTGCGCGCGCTGGCCGAGGCGGCGGGCTTCAAGCTGGACCCCGACGGCGTGTTCCGCTTCCGCGACGAGGAGGGGACGCATCTGTTCTCCCTCTGCAACCAGGAGGAAGCCCCCTTCTATCCGGACGCGGTGAAATCCATGTCCAGCCGCGGGCTCACCTTCTTCCTGGAGGTGCCGCGGGTGCCGTCAGGGGAATATGCCTTCGAGCGCATGGTGACCATCGCCCGCGGGTTCTGCGGAACCCTGGGCGCCATGCTGGTGGACGATAACCGCGTGCCCCTCAACGAACCGGGCATCGAGCGCATTCGCGCCCAGTTGCGCGCCCTGGGCAACCGAATGGAAACCCAGGGTGTGGCGCCCGGCGGGCCGCGGGCGCTGCGCCTGTTCTCCTGATGTCCGCCCCGGAGCAGATCCGGACGCGGGCCCGGCAGCTGCGCGAGGAAATCGAACTCCATAACCACCGCTACTACGTCCTCGACGCGCCCGTCATCACGGACGCCGAGTTCGACCGCATTTTCCGGGAGCTGCAGGAACTCGAGGCGCGGTACCCGGAACTTGCCACCCCCGATTCGCCGACCCAGCGGGTGGGCGCGGCGCCGCTGGACGAGTTTCCCCAGGTGGCCCACGCCACCCCCATGCTTTCCCTCAGCAATGCCTTCGAGGACGCCGAGGTGGCGGCCTTCGATCGCCGGGTGCGGGAGGGGCTGGGCGCGAGCGAGGTGGAATATGCCGTGGAGCCCAAGTTCGACGGGCTGGCCGTGGGGCTGACCTACGAGGACGGGTTGTTCGTGCGCGGCGCGACACGGGGCGATGGCTACACCGGCGAGGACGTGACCCGGAACCTGCGCACCATACGCGCCATTCCGCTGCGCCTGCCCCTGCCGCACCCTCCGAGGCTGCTGGAAGTGCGGGGCGAGGTGATCATGCTCAAGCGCGACTTCCAGCGCCTCAACCAGGCTCAGCGCGAGCGGGGCGAGAAGGAGTTCGTCAACCCGCGCAACGCCGCCGCCGGCTCGCTGCGCCAGCTCGATCCGCGCATCACCGCCGGACGCCGGCTCACTTTCTTCGCCTACGCCCTGGGCGTGGCGGAGGGGGGGGACGTGCCCCGGGACCGGCACAGCGCGCTGCTGGATTACCTGGCGCGGCAGCGTTTCCCGGTGGCTCCGGAGCGCGGTGTGGCCCGGGGGGTCGAGGGGCTGCTTGCTTACTACCGCGACATCGGCGCGAAACGCGAACGCCTGCCCTACGACATCGACGGGGTGGTGTACAAGGTGAACGATCTGCGAGCCCAGTCCGAGCTGGGCTTCGTGGCCCGGGCGCCGCGCTTTGCCGTGGCCCACAAGTTCCCCGCGGAGGAGGCGGTCACGGAACTCCTGGACATCGATGTGCAGGTGGGCCGGACCGGGGCGCTGACCCCGGTGGCGCGGCTGAAGCCCGTGTTCGTGGGCGGGGTCACGGTCACCAATGCCACCCTGCACAATGAGGAGGAGGTGCGGCGCAAGGACGTCTGGCGCCGCGACCGGGTGGTGGTGCGCCGCGCCGGCGACGTGATCCCGGAAGTCGTGCGGGTGGCACAGCCCGGGCCGCGGGAGGACGCGGACTGGTTCCGGATGCCCGAGAAATGCCCCATTTGCCACTCCCGTGTGGAGCGGCTGGAGGAGGAGGCGGCCTACCGCTGCACCGCCGGGCTGTTCTGTCCGGCCCAACGCAAGCAGGCACTGCTGCATTTTGCGGCGCGCCGGGCCATGGACATCGAGGGGCTGGGCGAGAAACTGGTGGACCAGCTGGTGGACACCGGGCTGGTGGCCACCCCGGCGGACCTCTACCGGCTGGAGCTTTCGCAGCTTGCCGGGCTGGAACGGATGGCGGAAAAGTCGGCCTCCAACCTGCTCTCCGCCATCGAGGCCAGCAGGCATCCGCCCCTGGCGCGGCTGAT
>DASTHR010000470.1:0-4703 GCA_035718105.1 Burkholderiales bacterium | reverse complement strand
GCGCTCCAGGCGCTCCGCCATGCGGTTGAAGCCCTCGCTGATGCTCGCCAGCTCGGGCAGCGGATAGCGCGGCAGCCGCGCGTGGAAGCGCCCCTCCTCCATGTGGGACAGGGCCTCCACCACCTCGCCCACCGGTCGCAGCGACCGGCCCACGAACCAGTACACCAACGCATTGAGCGCGGCAAAGAAACCCAGCAGCAGCCAGAAGAAGGCCTGCAGCCCGTCCCACGCGTCGAGGACCGCCCGGGATGCGTCAGGCGTGACGAATATGCGCAAGTTGCGCGCGCGGATCTCCGTCACTTTGGACACCGGCGCCACCAGGGCGGAAAACCACTCCGGAGCGGAGCGCCCCGCCTTGTAGGCCGAGGGCGGAGACGCGTACACCAGTTCGCTGCCGCGCAGGATGACGATCTCGTTGCTGCGCACCCGGCCCAGGCTCTGCACATAGGACTCGAGGCGGCCTTCCTGGTCCGCCCCGCCGGTTCGCTCCGCCTCCACCACGAAGGCGCGCAGCATCTGCACCGTCACCCGGGTGGCGGCCGCGACCTCCTCCCGCACCGAGGAGCGCAGGTTGTCGGTGACGACGAACCCCAGCACCAGCAGGAATGCGAGCGACAGCAGGCTGATCAGCAGGTTGATGCGAAAGCGCAGGGACATGGGTGGCGATCGCGGACGCAGCATGCAGGTCCGGCTTCAGGCGGACACCGTCGCGGGGCGTCCGCATGAATGCCGACCGACGGGACGATTCCGGGGCCGCGCCGCCACCATGATGCAATACGCCGGGCGATCCCTCAACGCGCCCCCTGCTGCGCCGGCTTCAGCGCCGCCTGCTCCAGCGCCGGATAGAGATGGGTCACCGAGCGGCGGTATTCCTGGTCCACCAGGGCGATGCCCCGGAACTGCGCGGGAATGGCCAGCGACATGGCCTCGTTCATATCCAGCCCCCGCTCCGCCGCGGCGCGCAGCGTCCCGCGCAGCCAGGTCAGATACTCCCGGGTCTGGCGGATGGCGCGGTCGTCGCTCACCACCGGGCCGTGGCCCGGCACCAGGGTCCTGAAGGGCAGCTTCTCCAGAGCCTCCAGCGACGCCAGCCACACCGAAATGTCCGCATGGGGGGTGGTGGCGGCGCGGTTGAAGAAAACCAGGTCTCCCGCGAACAGCACCCCGGTGCCGCGGTCGAACACCGCCAGGTCGCCGGCCGTGTGTCCGGCAAGGGAGATCAGGGCCAGCTCGTGGTCACCCACCTGGATCTCGCTGGTGGTCACGACCTGGGCGGGCTTCACCGGCTCGGTCCCCTTCATCCAGTCGCCGTTCATGCGGTACATGTTCTCGGTGAGGGCGTTGCCCTCGGCGGCGATCGCCTGCGCCGTGGCCGCCAGCGCTGCGATGCCCACGTCCTCGTAGGCCTGGTTGCCCAGGAAATGGTCGGGATGATGGTGGGTGTTGAACACTTTCACCACCGGCCTGCTGGTCACCCGGGCAATGGCAGCGCGCATCTGCTCCCCGTAGCGTTTCGAGGGCCCGGTGTCTATCACCACCACTCCCGCCGAGGTTACGATGAAGCCGGTGTTGACGATGTTGCCGCCATTGGCGACGCTGAAGTCCTCGCTGAGCCCGATGGACACCCAGGTGCCCGGGCCCACCTGCCGCGGCTTGAGGCCGTAGTCGAAATCCGCGGCGAGAGCCGCCCCCCAGCAAAGGGCCAGGACCAGGGCGAAGGCGCCCCTCACTGCCCTATCCTCGCCGATATCCGGTTGCCGTTGTTGTCCACGCCGCTGAGGCTCAGGTCGCCCCGGGGCCTGGCGCCGGGATCAATGTCGAAGCTGAAGGTGGGGTTCTCCGACACCGGCTCGAAGGTGTCGATGGTCATGAACACCGTGCCCTCCCCGTCCGCCAGCGTCAGGCGCTCGATGTAGAACGCCGGGATGCCGGCGGCCAGACCCGTGTCCATGGGATGGATCACCTTCAGGCGCACCCGCAGGTCGCCCTCGCCCCGGTCCCACACCCGGCCCTGCACCTGTCCCAGGAGCTTGTCCCATTGCCCGGCTGCGCGCCCGGCGCTGGGCACGGTGCAGCCGCCGCCGGTGGTCTCGACCCAGGTCCCGCCGACGTGCCAGACCCCGTCGGCGGTGCGCGCGGCAGCCCGCACCGGGCTCGATTGCTGCAATTTCATGCGGAAGCCGAGGGCGGGCTTCGCCCGTCCGGGCTGAAAGCTCAGGACCTTGAGGATGGGGTTGAAGTCGGCGAAGACGAGCACTTCCTGCACGCCGGCGAGGCCCTCGACGCTCACCGCCACCGGCACGTTCATGGGATCCTCGGCGACCTTCGGCGACACCACTTTTACCCGCGGGTCGAACTCGACCCGGGCGTCCTTGAAGAACATGCGCTGCATGTCCCCCCAACGCGCGGATTGCAGTGGGTCGGGCCCGGTCGCCGCAAAAGCCGCGCCGCACGCCAGCATCAGGAAAGCACTCAGAACTCTGTTCACCGTTTCGATCCGTCTTGTCGTCCGCGGCAGAAGCGAGCAATCGCCATGCCATGCCCTGCGGACGCGGCCACCGGCATGCCCCCGAGGACCGGAGGGCGCATCTTACCGGCTATCCCCGATCCGCGCTTGCTGCGCCGCACGATGCTCCAGACCGCGATTTCCGGCCGCTTCGGCCTGCTACAGTTTGAGACAAGTCTCCCCCGTCTGCCTCCAGATTTTGAGGAGTTCGAGACGGGAATCGGCGCCACCGCAGGTTATTCAGGTGGTTTCGACCCACTGGCACGGCACTTGCTCCAGTGCTCCGACGCATATCGCGTAGTTTTCTGCCGCCGTCGAGCGGCTCCTCCTACAACACACTTACGGAGCAAAGGGATGATAGGAAAATCCAAGTCCAAGACGGGCGTGTTCGCCCTCTCCGCGTGCGCTGCGCTGACGCTGGCGGCCTTCCAGGCCCAGGCGAGGGGCGTCACCGACGCGGACGTGGTCAATGACGCAAAGACGACCGGTGACGTGGTCAGCGCCGGCCTGGGCACCCAGGGCCAGCGCTACAGCCCCCTGGACAAGGTCAACACCGGCAACGTCAAGAACCTGGTGCCGGTCTGGTCCTTCTCCTTCGGCGGCGAGAAGCAGCGCGGCCAGGAGTCCCAGCCCCTGGTGTTCGACGGCAAGATCTACGTCACGGGCTCCTATTCGCGGATCTTCGCCCTGGACGCCAAGACCGGCAAGAAGCTGTGGAAATATGAGCACCGCCTGCCGGACGGCATCATGCCCTGCTGCGACGTGGTGAACCGCGGCGCCGCGCTCTTCGGCGATCTGGTGATCTTCGGCACCCTGGATGCCCAGCTTATCGCCCTGAACAAGGACGACGGCAAGGTGGTGTGGAAGGAGAAGCTGGATGACTACGCGGCCGGCTACTCTTATACGGCCGCCCCCATCATCGTCAAGGGCATGGTGATCACCGGCGTGTCCGGCGGCGAGTTCGGCGTGGTCGGCCGCGTGGAGGCGCGCGACGCCAAGACCGGCAAGCTGGTGTGGAGCCGTCCCACGGTGGAAGGCCACATGGGCACCCTGAACGGCAAGGATAACGGCGTGTCCGGCAAGGCCAACGCCTCCTGGCCCGGCGACCTGTGGAAGACTGGCGGCGCCGCCACCTGGAACAACGCCACCTACGACGCCGAGACCAACCTGATCTACATGGGCACCGGCAACCCGGCGCCCTGGAACAGCCACCTGCGCCCCGGGGACAACCTCTACTCCTCGTCCACCGTGGCCATCAATCCGGACAATGGGCAGATCGTGTGGCACTACCAGAACACGCCCAACGACGGCTGGGACTTCGACGGGGTGAACGAGTTCGTCACCTTCAAGTCCTCCGACGGCAAGCTGCTGGGCGGCAAGGCCGACCGCAACGGCTTCTTCTACGTAAACGACGCCAAGACCGGCAAGCTGGTGAACGCCTTCCCCTTCGTCAACAAGACCACCTGGGCCACCGGCATTGACCTCGCCACCGGCCGTCCCAAGTACGTGGCGGAGAACCGTCCCGGCGACCCCGCCAAGGGCGCGGATGGCAAGAAGGGCACGGTGGTGTTCGCGGCGCCCTCCTTCCTGGGCGGCAAGAACCAGCAACCCATGGCCTACAGCCCGGACACCGGCTACTTCTACGTGCCGGCCAATGAGTGGGGCATGGACATCTGGAACGAGCCGGTGTCCTTCAAGAAGGGCGCGGCCTACCTGGGCGCGGGCTTCACCATCAAGCCGCTGCAGGACGACTACATCGGCGCGCTGCGCGCGGTGGATCCGAAGTCCGGCAAGATCGTCTGGGAAGTGAAGAACAGCGCGCCCCTGTGGGGCGGCGCCATGACCACCAAGGGCGGGCTGGTGTTCTACGGCACCCCCGAGGGTCACCTCAAGGCGCTGGACGCCAAGAGCGGCAAGGAACTCTGGAGCTTCCAGACCGGCTCCGGCATCGTGGCTCCGCCGATCACCTGGGAACAGGACGGCGAGCAGTTCGTCGCGGTGGTGTCGGGCTGGGGCGGCGCGGTCCCGCTGTGGGGTGGCGACGTGGCCAAGAGGGTCAACTTCCTCGAGCAGGGCGGCTCCCTCTGGGTGTTCAAGCTGCACAAGTGATCGGCCTGCGGGTTCGCCCGCAAGGGCAAAGAAGACCGGCCTCGGCCGGTCTTTTTTTTCCCCGCATTTCCGCAGAACGGCTCGGCAG
>DASTHR010000469.1:0-2203 GCA_035718105.1 Burkholderiales bacterium | reverse complement strand
ATTCGGCGTAGGCGTCCTGGAGGGCGTCGCTGTGCGCCCAGAAGTCGGGGCGGGTGCGGCGGACGGCATGGCGGTCGGCCAGCGCACGATAGTCCGCCTCCGAGGAGAGCGCGGCGACGGCGCTGCGGAAGCCTTTAAGGTCGCCGCGCGCCACCGCATAGAGCGCGTTGGGGTAGGCGCCAATGAACCCGGGCACCACGGTGAGGGTGTTCTCCGCGGGCAGGATGGTCTGACCCTCGGTAAACACGTGGGAAACGTTGCTATGGCCGGTGTTCTTGAGCAGGGTGAAGTAGCGCGCCGGCCGGGGCGGGTCGTCCACCCGCAGCAGCGCCACCTCCGGCAGCCAGGCCAGGCTCTCGCCCCGCAGCCGCGCCAGCGCCCCCATTTCCTCCTGCAGCGCGGCGTCATCCACGGTGCGGAGGCTAAAGCCAGCCGGCAGCACCGGCTTCAGCCGCGCCCGCAGCAGTCCGTAAAACTCCTTCAGGGGGTCGGCAGTGCGGTAGGCGATACCCGTCTCCCGGTCAAAGTGCTGCTTGCGGCCATACACGTAGTCCTTCACCTCCTGCTTCGCGCCGCGGTACCAGTGGTCGCGCAGCCGCTCGCGCTCGGCCTGGGGCAGGAAGACGAGGAAGTTGAACTCCCCCTCCATGCGCAGGAAGTCCATGTACAGGCGCGAATTGAGCTGGTGGCCGGCGTTACCGTAGACGTCGAAGCCCGCCACCAGCAGGTAGTGGATGCGCTCCAGCAGGGGATAGCCGATGACCCAGGCGGTCTTGGGCGGCTCGCCCACCAGGCCCTGCACCACCGAGGCGCTGTCGAAGTGCCGGAACACCGTGAGCGCGGCATTGGGATTGGCGCCGTCGCCGTCCCAGATCAGGTCCAGGGTGACCCGGGTGCCGCCGCTGTACTGACGTTCCATGAACTCGGTTTTCGCCTTGAGGTAGCGCGTCTCCAGTTTCGAGTACTCGATCCAGGTGGCGAGGATCAGGGCGCTGCTACCCGCTTCCGAGGGCAGGCGCAGGTTGCCGCTTTCGCGGGCCAGGAAGTCGGGGTCGCGGTCCAGGGGATCGTTGTCGGGGTTGCGGAAGAACACCCAGAACTGGTCCTCGATCACGTCCAGGGCGAGCTGGCCCCGGCACACCGGCCCCTTGATGAAGTTCATGATGGTGAACTGGGCCTCATCCAGCAGGAAGCGGTAGCGGCTATTTACCGGCAGGGCCTGAAACGCGACGAAGGGATTGGCCGCCACCTCCACGGCGTAGGGCGGCAGCGCCTCCACCCCGTAGTCCGCCTCCACGAACCACTCGCGCCACTTCGCCATGCGCTTCGGCCCCAGGGCGTAGGGCATATGGGTCTTGGCGACGACAGTCTCCCGCTCCGGCACCAGGCGGTAATGCACCCGCGCGACACCGGGGTCGTCGTAGGGGCGACGGGTCGCGATGATCCGCACCGGCTGCCCCGGCGGCGTCGCCGAGCGCACCAGCCGGAAGTAGTTGAGGTCCCGGTCCGACTCGAAATACAGGTGGGCCAGGAACAGGTGCTCGAAGAGATAACGGCTCGCCAGGCGCTGCTTCAGCGAATCGCCGTTGAGGAAGGCCTCCCACTCCTGCACCTGGCGCCGCAGGACCTCCGGCAGGGGCGGCGGCCCCTCCCAGGGCCAGCCCAACTCCAGCCAGCGCACGAGCACCGCGTGCTCCCGCTCGCTGAGCCCGGGCAGGCCGTAGGGCATCCCCGCCAGCGGGTACTCGCGCTCGTAGGCATCGAACTCCTCCGCGCGCGGGCACTGCTGGTCGCGGTCCAGGGAGAAATCGAAGGGCTTAGGAAGCACCGGATCGTCCGGCAGCGGATTGCGGCGCTTCAGGTCCAGCATACGGTACAGCACGCTGCCCGAGAGGTTGGCCTCCGCGGAAGGCGTGCGCTCGTTCAGCACCGGGTGGAAGCCCTTATCCCGCCACTGTGAAGCCTTCTGCGCGTCCTCGAACAGGCGCGCGGGCGGCGCCTCCCGCAGGCGGCCACCGTCGTAGACCCGCTCCTTGCTGGCGCCGCGGGCGACGCCCTCCCAGGCCGTGAGCTTCAACTGGCACTGCGCGTCGTAGCAGGCGTGGCACACCACGCAGCGCCGGTCCAGGATGGGCTGGACATCGCGCCGGTAGTAAACACCTTCGGGCACCGCCTGGGGCGTGTCGAAGCGCGCCCGGTCCGG
>DASTHR010000468.1:0-5293 GCA_035718105.1 Burkholderiales bacterium | reverse complement strand
ATCCGCGATCCGCCGTCATGTCTGCACCAGCTTGCGATGTGTCTGCACGCTCATGAGGATACCCAAGCCCAGCAGGATCGTCACCATGGAAGTGCCGCCGTAGCTCACGAGCGGCAGCGGCACCCCCACCACCGGCAGGATTCCCGACACCATGCCCATGTTGACGAAGGCATAGGTGAAGAAGGTGAGGGTGATGGCGCCGGCGGTAAGACGGGCAAAGAAGGTCGGCGCATTGGCGGTGATGAGCAGCCCGCGGCCGATCACCAACAGGTACATGGCGAGCAGCAGGGCGTTGCCGAACAGCCCGAACTCCTCGGAATAGACGGCGAAAATGAAGTCGGTGCTGCGCTCGGGGATGAACTCCAGGTGGCTCTGGGTGCCCGCCATCCAGCCCTTTCCGAAGATGCCGCCCGAACCCACGGCGATGGTGGACTGGATGGTGTGATAGCCCGCCCCCAGGGGATCCTGCATCGGGTCCAGCAGCGTCAGGATGCGCCGCCGCTGGTAGTCATGCAGCACCGACCAGAGCAGGGGCGCCGCCGCCATCCCCGCCACGCCGAGGGCGGCGATGACCTTCCACGACAGGCCGGCTAGGAACAGCACGAAGAAGCCGCTGGCGCCGATCAGCAGCGAGGTGCCCAGGTCGGGCTGGCGCGCGATGAGCAGCACCGGGACGGCGAGCAGCGCCGCGGCGACCGCGAAGTCTCGCAGCCGCAGGGTGGCTTCGTGCTTGTCGAAGTACCAGGCCAGCATCAGCGGTACCGCGATCTTCATCAGCTCCGAGGGCTGGATGCGGGTGAAACCGAGGTTCAGCCAGCGGCGCGCGCCGTTGATCACGTCGCCGAACAGCGCCACCGCCACCAGCAGCGCGAGCCCCAGCACATAGAGGGGCACGGCAAGGCGCATCATGTGCGTCGGCGGGACGTTGGCCACCAGCCACATCACCGCCAGCGCGACCGCGATGTTGACGAGCTGCCCCGACACCCGCGGCCAGCTGCCTCCCGCGGCGCTGTACAGGACGGTCAAGCCGGTGGCCAGGAGCAGCATCGTGGCGAACAGCAACCAGCCGTCCACGTGCCGGGTGAGGAACACCCACAGGCGCCTAATCATTGCCTTCCTCCTGGTCCTCCGCCCGCGGCTGCATGCCCTCGGGCAGCTTGCCCAGCAGGTGGTAGTCGATCACCTGGCGCGCGATGGGGGCCGCGGTGGAGCCGCCGTGGCCGCCGTTTTCCACCAGCACCGCAAGGGCGATCCTTGGTTCGTCCGCCGGCGCGAAGGCGATGAACAGGGCATGGTCGCGATGGCGCTCCGCGATCCGCTTCTCGTCGTATTTCTCTCCCTGCTTCATCCCGATCACTTGGGCGGTGCCGGTCTTGCCGGCGAACTTGTAGGTCGCGCCGGCGCCGGCCCGGGCCGCGGTGCCGCCGGGCAGGGTCACCGCCACCATGGCGTCCCTCACCAGCCTGAGGTGGTCGGGGTTGAAGTCCACCTTGTACAGCGGGTGCGGTTCGATCAGGCGCACGGCGCCGGTGCCGCTTTCGGTGATCTGCTTCACCAGGTGCGGGCGGAACGCCGTGCCGTCGTTGGCGAGCACCGCCGTGGCGAAGGCAAGCTGCATCGGGGTGGAGAGGTTGTAGCCCTGGCCGATGCCCACCGAGATGGTGTCGCCCGCGAACCACTTCTGCTTGAAGCGCTTCCACTTCCACTCCTGGCTGGGGAGCAGGCCGCCGAGTTCCCCCTTGATGTCTATTCCGGTTGGCCGCCCCAGGCCGAACTTGCCGATGTAGCCGTGGATGGCGTCTATGCCCATCTCGTTGGCGAGGCCGTAAAAGTAGGTGTCGCAGGAAATGGTGATGGCCTTCGACATGTCCACCATGCCGTGGCCGCCGGCCTTCCAGTCGCGCCAGCGATGGCCGACACCCGGCAGCGTGAAGTAGCCGGGATCGGCGATGGTGTGGGAGGGGCTGCGCTTGTTGAGCTCCAGCCCGGCCATGGCCATGAAGGGCTTGAAGGTCGAGCCCGGCGGGTACTGGCCGCGCAGCGCGCGGTTGTTGAGCGGCTTGTCGGGGGAGTTGTTGAGCGCGTCCCAGTTCTGCGGGTCGATGCCCTCGACGAACTGGTTGGGGTCGAAATTCGGGCGCGAGACGAAGGCCAGCACGCCGCCGGTGGCGGGCTCGATGGCCACCAGGGCGCCGCGGAACTCGCCGAAGGCCCGCTCGGCCACCTCCTGCAGCCGGGCGTCCAGCGCCAGCGTCAGGTTGCTGCCGGAGACCGGCGCAATGCGGGCGAGGGTGCGCACCGCCCGGCCGCCGGCGTCCACCTCCACCTGCTCGAAGCCCGTGGTGCCGTGCAGCTCCGCCTCGTAGGACTGCTCCAGGCCGACCTTGCCGATGTAGTCGGAGCCCCGGTAATTCGGGTAGTCCCCCGACTGCTGGAGCTCCTCGAGGTCGCGGTCGTTGATGCGCCCGATGTAGCCCACCACGTGGGACGCAACCTCGCCCTTGGGGTAATGGCGGAACAGGCGGGCCCGGATCTCGACGCCGGGGAAGCGGTAGCGGTTGGCGGCGAAGCGCGCCACCTCCTGCTCCGACAGCAGCGTGCGGATCGGCAGGCTGGCGAAGCTCCGGCTCTCATCCAGGAGTTTGCGGAAGCGCTTGCGATCCTTGGGTGCGATCTCCACCAGCTGCCCCAGGGCGTCTATGGTGCGCTCCAGGCTCTCCACCTTGCTGGGGGTGATCTCCAGGGTGTAGGCGGAGTAATTGTGGGCCAGCACCTCCCCGTTGCGGTCCAGGATCAGGCCGCGGTTGGGTACGATGGGAACCAGGGAGATGCGGTTCTGTTCCGCCAGGGTCTGGTAGTAGTCGTGCTGCACCACCTGCAGGTACACGAAGCGCGCCAGCAGCGCCAGGAACGCCACCAGCACGAAGCCGCCGGCGACGGCGAGGCGCAGGCGGAAGAGATAAAGCTCCCGCTCGGTGTTGCGGAGCTCGATCTTGTGCTTCGATGCCATGGGCTGCCGGTGTCGGCCTCAGATCTGGTCCGGGTCGGCCTTGGGCAGGCGCGGCAGGCGCAGCGCGACGCTGAGCGGCGGCCACAGCAGCCCGCCCACCAGCCCGCCGAGGAAGTACTGCCAGCCGGGAAACGCCGCCCCCTTTGCCATGCCCGCCAGCGCCACCACGAGTTGCGCGGCAAGCAGCAGCGGCAGCACCTGCCACAACTGCTCCATGAGGCTGAACATGCGCAGCCGCCGGTGCAGCATGAAGCCGGCGAAGGCGAGCAGCGAGTAGGCGAGGGCGTGCTGGCCGAGCAGCACGCCCACCGCCACGTCCATGGCGAGACCCAGCGCGAAGGCCATTCCCATGCCGAATCGGTGGGGTTGGTGCACGGTCCAGTACAGGATCACCAGCGCCACGAAATCCGGTCGCACCCAGCGCGCGAAGCCGCTGATCGGCAGCAGGTTGAGCAGCAGCGCGAAGGCGAGGGTGAAGGCGATCAGCGCCGGTTTCACCGGAAGCAGGATCTGCTGCGGGCGCGGCTCCAGGGGCATCAGTTTCGTTCCCGCTTCGGTTTCTTCGCCGCCGGCCTGGACTCCGGCTCCGGCACCGGGCGCTCCGGAATGCTCTCGGGACCGGACAGCACCAGCACCTGGCGGTGGCGGTCCACGCCCGCCGTCGGGGTGCAAAGCACACGCACGAAGGGATAGCCGGAGTTGCGCTCGATCAGGCGCACGGAAGCGACCGGCAGCCCCGCGGGATAGGTGCCGTCGATGCCGGAGGTCACCAGCAGGTCGCCATTCCGGATGTCGGCGCTTTCGGGCATGTAGCGCACTTCCAGCGCGCCGTCCTCGCCGGAGCCGAACACGATGGCGCGCAGGCCGGAGCGCACCGACTGCACGGGCACGGCGTGGTCCTTGTCGGTGATCAGGGTGACCTCGGCGGTCCAGGGATAGGCGCGGGTGACCTGGCCCACCACGCCGGTGTCGTCCACCACCGCCTGCCCCTCGCGCACGCCCCCGCGGGTGCCCTTGTCTATCACCACCCGGCGCTGGAAGGGGTTGCGCTCGGCGTAGAGGATTTCCGCCAGCACGGCGCCGCCGTCGAACCTGGCCCGGGCCTCCAGCAGTTTGCGCAGTTGCGCGTTCTCGGCCTCCAGGGATTCGTGGCGCTGCAGGCGGGCGGAGTCCTCGAGGTGCGCCTTGCGCAACCGGGCGTTCTCGTCGATCAGGCCCGACTGGGTCACGAAGAACTCGCCCATGCGTCCCAGCCCCTCGGCCGGCGCCGCCGCCAGCCGCTGCAGGGGATAGATGACCACGGCCATTGCCTGGCGCAAGACCTCAAGGTATTGCAGTCGCGTGTCCCCGGTCATCAGCACCAGGGACAACAGGGAGAAGAAGCCGACGCGGGCGAGGGGACTGGGGCCGCGCTTGAAAAACGGCGGCGGGGAGTGTTCCATGCTACGGGCGAAGGCGGACGAGCGATGGGAGAGGTGAGTAGAGGCCCGTTGTGCCCCTGCTCATCACCCCTCGCCCATCACCCGGGAGTCAATCGCTGGTGAAGATGGTCACCAGGTTGTCCATCTTCTCCAGCGCCTTGCCGGAGCCGCGCACGACGCAGGTAAGGGGATCCTCGGCGATGATCACGGGGAGCCCGGTCTCCTCCATCAGCAGGCGGTCGATATCCCGCAGCAGCGCGCCGCCGCCGGTGAGCACCATGCCGCGCTCGGCGATGTCCGCGCCCAGTTCCGGCGGAGTCTGCTCCAGCGCCGACTTCACCGCGGAGACGATGGAGTTCAGCGGTTCGGTGAGGGCCTCCAGGATTTCGTTGGAGGAGATGGTGAAGCTGCGTGGAATGCCCTCCGCCAGGTTGCGGCCCTTCACCTCCATCTCCCGCACCTCGCTGCCGGGGAAGGCGGAGCCGATCTGCTTCTTGATCTCCTCGGCGGTGGTCTCGCCGATGAGCATGCCGTAGTTGCGGCGGATGTAGTTGACGATGGCCTCGTCGAACTTGTCGCCGCCGACGCGCACCGAACTCGAATAGACGATGCCGCCCAGGGAGATCACGCCCACCTCGGTGGTGCCCCCGCCGATGTCCACCACCATGGAGCCGGTGGCTTCCTCCACCGGCAGCCCGGCCCCGATGGCCGCCGCCATGGGCTCCTCGATCAGTTCCACCTTGCGCGCGCCCGCGCCGTAGGCCGACTCGCGGATGGCGCGCCGCTCCACCTGGGTGGAGCCGCAGGGCACGCAGATCACGATGCGGGGGCTGGGGGAGAACAGGCGCGAATCATGCACCTT
>DASTHR010000467.1:0-3495 GCA_035718105.1 Burkholderiales bacterium | reverse complement strand
CCGTTCATGATCCTGCTGCTGGCCATCACCACCGTGATCGCGATGTGGGCCTTCTTCCATTACAACCCCTACGGCGTGCCGGCGGTCCGGCTCGTGGGCTACAACGCCGCGGTGCTGGTCCTTTCGGCGGTGGCCGCGTTTGCCGTGGGCCACTGGATCTTCGGCGCCGCGGCCTCCATGCCGGGGAAGGAGAAGTTCGCCTGGTACCTGGGGATCATGGCCGGGGGCATGGTGTACAACGTCATCGCCGCGGCGGGCGGCTTCATCCGCAATTTCGTGGTGTTCCCCCAGTCCAAGCGCAGCGTGCCGCGCCATGAAGCCCCCCAGCGCTTCTGAGTCCGCGGTCGCGGTCCACCCGCAGAAGGGCAAGACCGGCCTGCGCCGGGTGTGGAACGCCTTCTTCTATTCCATGGAAGGCCTGCGCGCCGCGCTGCGCCACGAGGACGCGTTCCGCCAGGAGGTGATTCTGGCGGCGATCCTGATCCCGGTGGCGCTGCTGCTGCCGGCGACCGGCATCGGCAAGGCGCTGATGGCCGCGAGCGTGCTGCTGGTGCTGATTGTCGAACTGCTCAACTCCGCGGTGGAGGCCACCGTGGACCGCGTCTCCCACGAGCACCATGAACTCGCCAAGCGTGCCAAGGATATCGGCAGCGCCGCGGTGTTCGTGAGCCTCGTGAATGTCCCCGTGGTCTGGGGGTTGGTGCTGTTCGGGTGACACACTGCCGGGCCGTCCGTGGTGTCGGGGCGGCGAAGGGACTCCCGGGGCGCAACGGGGGCAACCCCGGCGCCGATGGACCGCGGCGCAAGGCCTGCGTTCATCGCGCCCGCGAGTGGTAAATGCCCTCCGGGCGGCTAAAGGATCGCCGAGTCCCCGCTCTTCTCGCCCCGCTCGTAGACCACGTTGGCTCGCCCCACCAGCAGCGGGTCAACCTGGCCGATGGCCTTCGAGTCCTTGTTGGTGTAGGGCATGGCGTGCAGGATGTAGCGCAGGGCGTTCAGTCGCGCGCGCTTCTTGCAATCGGACTTGATCACCGTCCACGGCGCCTCGGCGGTGTCGGAGTAGAAGAACATCGCCTCCTTGGCCTTGGTGTATTCGTCCCACTTGTCCAGTGAGGCCATGTCGATGGGGGAGAGCTTCCACTGCTTGAGGGGGTGGACCTCGCGCTCCTTGAAACGCCGCCGCTGCTCCTTCTGGCTCACCGAGAACCAGAACTTGATCAGGTGCACGCCGCTGCGCACCAGGTTGCGCTCGAACTCCGGCACCTGTCGCATGAATTCCATGTACTCGTCGGGGGAGCAGAACCCCATCACACGCTCGACGCCGGCGCGGTTGTACCAGGAGCGGTCGAACAGCACAATCTCGCCGCCGGTGGGCAGGTGCTGCACGTAGCGCTGGAAGTACCACTGCCCGCGCTCCACCTCGCTGGGCTTCTCCAGCGCGACGACGCGCGCCCCCCGGGGATTGAGATGCTCCATGAAGCGCTTGATGGTCCCGCCCTTGCCCGCCGCGTCGCGGCCCTCGAACAGGATCACCACCTTCTGCCCGGTGGTCTTGACCCAGGCCTGCAACTTCAGAAGCTCCACCTGCAGGCGGTATTTGTGCTTCTCGTAGTTCTTCCGCAACATCAGGTTGCGGTAGGGATAACCCCCGTCGCGCCAGTCATCCGCCAGTTCCTCGTCGGCGTTGGCGGGCAGCCGGCCGCCGACCTGGTCGAGTCCCCGCAGCAGGGCATCGCGCAGGGTCGCTGCGTCATCGGGGGAGGCGCCCACCATCATGGCCTCCAGCGACTTCGCCACCGCCGCCGCTTCAGTCGGCCTGCTGGCCAGGATGTCCTTCAGGGCGGTGATCTTGGCTTCCTGGGCCGCTTCCACGGCCTCGCCCACCGCAAACTGTTCGATGGCCCCCGGCTCGATCCTGGGCGCGGTGTCTCCCTCCGCTGCCAGGCGGGGGCGCCGACCGCCCCGCCGCTTGGATGCGCCGGCGGTGCCGGATGCCTTGTCATTGCCCGACTTGGGCTGCTTGGAACCGTTGGTGTACATAAGGAACCTCGAATAACCGGACAAAGAGCAATGTTACCGCGTCCGCGGGACTCCGTCCCTAGTGTCGGGCGACGTCGCGCCGGACCGGCGGCTTCAGGCGGGATTTACTGCCATTCACAGGCGGCGATCACGAAGTCATCACCGGTCGCGACCGGCGGGCCGAGGCGCACCAGGCGGCTCTTCTCGCCCATCAGCGCCTCGCACATCGCGCCGCCGATGAAGTTCTCGGGGCTCATCAGGAGCAGGGCGTCGTTGAGCGAGCGGGCTTTTTCCGGAAACAGCATCACCACGTTCACGTACTCGTAGGTGTAGGCGCCGGAGGAGGTTTCCCAATTGGCGGCCGCGGTCTGGCCCTCGCCGACGAACTTCAGCCAGAGGGCGCGCGGGTGCCGGGTGAGGAGTTCGACGCCCACCCGCAGCGCGCCGCGGTTGGAGGCATCCAGAAATCGCACCACACCCACCCACCAGGTGGGCGAGGCGGGAGCCTTCAGGGCGCACACTTTCCCCACCTTGATCCAGAGGTTGGGCGCCGGCTTCACCTCCGCACCGATCACGTCCGCGCCGACGCCCGAGGCGCTGACATCCCGGAATGCCCATGCCTCGGGCGCCTGGTCCACTTCCTCGGCGGCCAGGGCCAGGTTCTTCTTCCCCTTCAGGGTTTCGGCGATCGCGCCCGCCTCGGAATTGTCGGTCTGCGGCACCGCCTTGCGGGTGGCGCTGAATCCGTGCAGCACCTGCAGTTCGCCCTCGGCGCGGGAGCGCGGCTCCAGCCGTTCCGGACGGTCTTCGCCCCAGTAGAGCAGCAGGTGGCGCAGCACGGTCATCTTGTCCCACACCGAGAAGTCGCGGCCGAAGCGCCGCTCCGTGGGCAGGGCGTTGGCGTCGTTGTGCTTGACCATCTCGTCGAGCCGCGCCAGCGAGGTGCCCGGTCCGAACCAGCGCACGCCCGCTCCCGGCGCGGGCGGCTGGCGCGCGCCGTCGGCCGGCGCCGCGGGATGGGCGAGGTCCACCCAGAATCGCAGCCCGGGGCCCTGCCCGTCGGCCATGGCCAGGGAGTTCCCGACCCGGGCAACGATGCGGTAGGCCAGTTCCACATGCTCCGGCGCGAGCTTTTCCGGTGCGCCGGTCTCGAGCGCCAGCGCCCGCAGCGCTTCCGCCTCGATGCGGGTCGAAAGCGGCTCGGCCCGGAACGCGCGCAGCTCGGTTCCCTGGCGTCCTAGGCGCTCCGCCAGAAGATACAGGCGGCATAGGCGCTCCCAGAGGGCGGACTCCACGGACTGGTAGGCCAGGCGACGGGTCTTGGCGAGCTGTCCCGCGGCCCGCAGGGCGCGGCATACCGTCTGGTCAAAGGCCTCCTGCGCGGCTCCCGCCTTGGCGGCATGGGGTTCCAGTTCCGTGGCGGATGCCTCGTAGGCGTCCAGCAGACGGTTCCAGAACGCGAGCAGCTTCTGCTGG
>DASTHR010000466.1:0-3110 GCA_035718105.1 Burkholderiales bacterium | reverse complement strand
AGCAGGTGGATGTGCAGGCCCGGCGTGCCCGAGGGATGGGGACCCTCGAAGCGCTCGACGCCGAAGCCGCTGCCGGGCGGCGCTTCCAGCCGTGATGCGCCGCCGGTGCAGAGGTGCCTGGGACCGGAGGTGAGCCGGCCGAGGGCCTGCAGGCCGGCGGCGAAGTCCGCCTCCCGACCCGCCAGCGCCGCCTCGGGATCCGGCGCCAGGGGATGGCTGTCCACAGCGGTAACGAACAGCGCGGCGGGCGATGCGCCCGGTTCGGGAACCCGCGAGTAGGGCCGGGTGCGAAGCGCGGTCCACAGCCCCGACTCCAGCAGCAGCGCGCGCACGGCCTCCGGTTCCAGTCGCGCAGGGCCCGCGCCGGTGAAACTGTCAAACGCGACCTGGTCGCCGCCTCCCTCCCGCTCCGCCGCATCCAGTTCGATCTCCACCGCGGCCAGGGCGCGGCGCTCGCCCCGGTGAATCGCGGCGACGGTTCCCGCGGCCGGGGTGGTGACCACGATTCCCGGCCATCTCTTGTCGTGGAACAGCCGCTGGCCGCGGCGCACGCGCTGGCCCGCTTCCACCTCGAGTCGCGGCCGCATTCCGGGATAATCGGCACCCAGCACCGCCACACGGGTGCAGGGGCGAGCCGGATGCACCGCCTGCTCTGGTCTCCCAAGGATGGGCAGATCCAGGCCCTTCGTTATCCTGTGAGTGCGCGCCACGGGTGTCGAGCGGAACTTGATCCACGGAAACTACCGTTACGCCCCGCCGTGGCTGTTGACCTATGTCAAATGGCGGGAGCACGGGGGACGCGGGCCGGGATCGCGGCGCGGCCGCACAATGCGGGGTCAGCCGCGAAATGCAGGGGGAAAGCTGGGGTGGCAGATGGGACTCGAACCCACGACAACCGGAATCACAATCCGGGACTCTACCAGCTGAGCTACTGCCACCATCGTGAATCATCGCGCCGCGGAAGCGGCGCCGGCCTCGGGATGGCCTGCCCGACAGGAATCGAACCTGCAACCCCCAGCTTAGAAGGCTGGTGCTCTATCCGGTTGAGCTACGGGCAGCCGGTGCTGAGCTTGTCGAAACTTCCGTCGGGCGGGTCAGGGCCTGTCTGGGTGGCCCTCGCCGGCGGCAAGGACCACTTAGGCAGACTCTGGTCGGGGTGGAGAGATTTGAACTCCCGACATCTTGCTCCCAAAGCAAGCGCGCTACCAGGCTGCGCTACACCCCGAAAAGGCGCACACTATAACGCCCCGGTCCCAATCGGTCAATTTAACAGGCGCTTAACGATGCGCTCCGAATATCCGGCTTGCGGTGGGCGGGGATTTTTGCTATTAAAGCGGTTTTCATTTTGAGGCGCCATGAAAAAGAAGGCGGCAACAGCCGAAAAGCCGGCTGAGGGTTACAAGCCCAAGAAGGGAGAGGAGTACATGAGCTCGGGGCAGCTTGCGTATTTCCGCAAGCGCCTCGAAGAGCTCAAGGTTGAGCTCTCCCAGGACATCGACCGCACGGTTCACGCCATGCAGGACGAGCAGACGGTTTTCGCCGACCCCAACGACCGGGCCAGCCAGGAATCCGACATGGCGCTGGAACTGCGCTCCCGGGATCGCGAGCGCAAGCTCATCAAGAAAATCGACGAGACCATCGGCAAGATCGACAGCGGCAGCTACGGCTATTGCGACAGCTGTGGCGCGGAGATCGGTCTCAAGCGACTGGAGGCGCGCCCCACCGCCTCGCTCTGCATCGACTGCAAGACCCTGGACGAAATCCGCGAGCGCCAGGTCGCCAAGTAAGCGCACCGCATATAGGAAAACAAAAAGCCCCGGCCATGTGCCGGGGCTTCGCATTTCCGGGCTCCCCGGGGCAGCCCCACGGGGTAGCCTCTCGATACCGGATCAGCCGGCCTGCACCGCCTTCATGGACAGGCGCAGCCGGCCCTTCTCGTCGGCCTCCAGCACCTTCACCTTCACCTGCTGTCCCTCCTTGAGGTGGTCGGCCACGCTGGCAACGCGCTCGTTGGCAATCTGGGAGATGTGCAGCAGTCCGTCCTTGCCCGGCAGCACGCTCACGATCGCGCCGAAGTCCAGCAGCTTGAGCACGGTGCCGTCGTAGACCCGCCCGACTTCCACCTCGGCGGTGATTTCCTCGATGCGCTTCTTCGCCGCCTCGCCGCCCTCGGCGCTGACGCAGGCGATGGTGACGGTGCCGTCGTCGTCGATGTCGATGGTGGTGCCGGTCTCCTCGGTCAGTGCGCGGATCACGGCGCCGCCCTTGCCGATGACGTCCCGGATCTTCTCGGGATTGATCTTCATCTTGATCATGCGCGGGGCATGGGCGGAGAGTTCGGTGCGGCTGTGGGGCAGCGCCTCCTGCATCAGCTTGAGAATGTGCATGCGGCCCTCGCGCGCCTGGGACAGCGCCACCGCCATGATCTCCTTGGTGATGCCCTGGATCTTGATGTCCATCTGCAGCGCGGTGACGCCGCGGTCGGTGCCCGCCACCTTGAAGTCCATGTCGCCCAGGTGGTCCTCGTCGCCCAGGATGTCGGTGAGCACCGCGAAGCGCTTGCCTTCCTTGATCAGGCCCATGGCGATGCCCGCCACGTGCGCCTTCATCGGCACGCCGGCGTCCATCAGCGCCAGGCAGCCGCCGCACACCGAGGCCATGGAGCTGGAGCCGTTGGACTCGGTGATCTCAGACACCACGCGCAGCGAATAACCGAAATCCTCGGGCGCGGGAAGCACCGCCACCAGCGCGCGCTTGGCGAGCCGGCCGTGGCCGATCTCGCGCCGCTTGGGCGAGCCCACGCGCCCGGTCTCGCCGGTGGCGTAAGGGGGCATGTTGTAATGCATCATGAAGCGCTCGGTGTACTCGCCCTGCAGCGCGTCGATGATCTGCTCGTCGCGGGAGGTGCCCAGGGTCGCCGCCACCAGCGCCTGGGTCTCGCCCCGGGTAAACAGCGCCGAGCCGTGGGTGCGGGGCAGCACGCCGACGCGGATCGCGATCGGGCGCACGGTGCGGGTGTCGCGGCCGTCAATGCGCGGCTCGCCGCCCAGGATCTGGCTGCGCACGATGTTGGCCTCCATCCCGAACAGGATGTCGCCCACCTGGTTGGA
>DASTHR010000465.1:0-3382 GCA_035718105.1 Burkholderiales bacterium | reverse complement strand
CCTACTGCATGCAGTGCCACGGCACCGACGCCAAGGGCGCGCGCGGGTTCCCGAACCTTGCCGACGCCGACTGGCTTTATGGCGGCACACCCGAGCAGATCAAGGCGAGCATCGCGGAAGGCCGCAACGGCGTGATGCCCCCGATGGCCCCTGCCATTGGCGGTGACGCCGGGGTGAAGGACGTCCTGAACTATGTCCTCAGCCTGTCGGGCGAGAAGCACGACGCCCAAGCGGCGGCGAAGGGCAAGCAGCCCTTCGAAACCGTGTGCGGCGCCTGCCACGGCCCGGACGGGAAGGGCAACCATGCCATCGGGGCGCCCAACCTCACCGACAAGACCTGGCTCTACGGCAGGACCGAGGCGGCGATCTCCGAGACCATCAACAAGGGCCGCATGGGCGTGATGCCCGCCTGGAAGGGCAAGCTCGACGACGCCAAGGTGCACCTGCTGACGGCCTACGTCTGGGGGTTGTCAAACCAGCCCGCGAAGTAAGCTCTCGCGCCGGCGGCGGGCAGCCGCCGCCGGCACCCCTTTCCGTACTGAAGAGGCAATTCCCGTGTCCGAGCAGGCTGTCCCGCGCCCGCGCAAGGTCCAGGCGAAATTGGACCAGGAGACCGAAAGCGCGCTCTACGAGGTGCGGAAAAAGATCTATCCGCGCTCGGTGCAGGGACTGTTCCACTACTGGCGGGTGGCGCTGGTGTGGGTCACGCAGATCGTGTTCTATGGGCTGCCCTGGCTCACCTGGGGCGATCGCCCGGCGGTGCTGTTCGACCTGGGCACGCGCAAGTTCTACATCTTCGGGCTGGTGTTCTGGCCGCAGGATTTCATCCTCCTGGCCATCCTGCTGGTGATCGCAGCGCTCTCGCTGTTCCTGTTCACCGCGGTGGGGGGACGGTTGTGGTGCGGTTATGCCTGCCCGCAGACCGTGTACACCGAGATCTACCTCTGGGTGGAGAAGTGGATCGAGGGCGACCGCCAGAAGCGCATGAAGCTGGACCAGTCTCCCTGGGGGCCGCGCAAGCTCGCCATCAAGGGCGCCAAGCAGGCGGCCTGGATCGGCATCGGATTGTGGACGGGTTTCACCTTCGTCGGCTACTTCACCCCGATCCGCGAGCTGTGGCACGAGGTCATCACCCTCTCCACCGGGCCGTGGGAAACATTCTGGGTGTTGTTCTACGGCTTCGCCACCTACGGCAACGCCGGGTACCTGCGCGAGCAGGTGTGCAAGTACATGTGCCCCTACGCACGCTTCCAGGGCGTGATGTTCGACCCCGACACGTTGATCGTGACCTACGACAACGAGCGGGGCGAGCCGCGGGGGGCGCGCAACAAGAAGGCCGACCGCAAGGCCCTCGGCGTGGGCGATTGCGTGGATTGCGGCATCTGCGTTCAGGTGTGCCCCACCGGCATCGACATCCGCAAGGGACTGCAGTACGAGTGCATCGGCTGCGGGCTCTGCATCGACGGCTGCAACCAGGTGATGGACAAGATGGGCTATCCCCGGGGGCTGATCCGCTACTCCACCGAGAACGTGATGGAGCACCGGTACACGGAGACGAGCATCCTGGCCCACGTGTTCCGCCCGCGGGTCCTGATCTACACCGGCATCCTGGCGACGGTGGTGGCCGCCATGCTCGCCACCATCTGGCTGCGCAGCCCCATCAAGATGAACGTGCTGCGGGACCGCGTGTCCATCGCCCGGGAGGCGGAGGACGGGCGCATCGAGAACCTCTATCGCCTGCAGCTCATCAACACCCGGGAGGAGCCGGTGCGCCTGGTGCTGCGCGCGAGCGGTGTCGAGGGCGTCGAGGTGAGGACCGAGGTGCCGCAGCCCATCGAGGTCGGCGCCGCGGGCTCGCGCACTGTCACCACCAGCCTGCTGGTGGATCCTGCGGTGGCGAAGCCCGGTTCCTACAAGGTGACTTTCGAGCTGTTTCCCGAGAATCAGCCTGATCAGGCGATCAGCGAGAAGTCCACGTTCCTGGTGAAGTAGCGATGGCGGAGCTGGCGATGTCACAGAGCAAGCGACGGCGCGAGGACAGGGCCAATCCCTGGTACCGGGAACCCTGGCCGTGGATCCTCATGGCGGGGCCGGCGGCGGTGGTGGTCGCCGGACTGGCCACCTACTGGATCGCCGCCACCACCTTCGACGGCATGGTGGTCGACGACTATTACAAGGAGGGCCTGGCGATCAACAAGGTGCTGGAGCGGGAGCAGGCCGCCGCGCGGCTCGGCCTCGGCGCCGAGATTGCGATTGCCGGCGGCGGGCACCGCATCCGGGTCGCCATCGCCGGCCGCGGACTGCCGGACGAGCAGCAGATCAGGCTGCGCCTGGCCCACCCGGCGCATGCGGACCTGGACCAGGACATCGCGCTGGAGCGCGTCGGCGACGGTTACGAGGCCGCCCTGCAGCCGCTGCGGCCGGGGCGCTGGCGTGTGAGCCTGGAGGACGCGGCAAGGACCTGGCGGCTGATGGGCGTGTGGCGGGTTCCCGAGGAAGCCGTCCTGCGCCTGCGGGCCGCCCCTGAATCACAGCAATGAAGGGAGAGCAACCGTGGCCTGGAACCTGCTTTTCGGATCCGACATCGGGCTCATGAGCCTGTTCACCATCGCCTTCGTGATCGGCATGGGGGCATTCTTCGTCGCCCTGTTCATGAAGAAGATGCGCGAGGACGCGAACAAGTAAGCGAAGGGAGGCGCGCCGCCCATGGGAATGCGACTGATCTGGATCCTCTGGCCCTCGTTCGTGGTGGGCGGCATGGGCTGGGGGGTGTTCTTCGCGCTGTTCGACCCCGCAGACCTTCCCTACGCGGACCTGTTCGGCGGTGACCGGCTGGTGATCTACACCCTGGGATTCTTCATGTTCTGGGCCTTCGCCGCGGCGTCGAGCGCCTTCACCTGCCTGCTGCAGCGGCCGGCGGGCGACATAAACCGCTATTGCACCCTGGAGCCGGCGGAGCGGCCGGAAGGCTGTCCGAAGCGCGAGCCGCCGGCCAAATCCGGCAACTGAGTTTCCTCAGGCGAGGGGGCGCGGGCCGCGCCAGAACTTCCAGAAGTCGCCCGCCTCCACGGTGAGGGTCCGGGAGCACTCCGGCGCCGGGCAAGCCAGATCGAGGCGCGAGATCCGTTTCGCGCGGAGCGCCTCCGTCAGGGGGGAGATCCAGGATTTCTCCAGGGCCTGCAGGGCTTCGCGCCAGGCGCCCGGAGCGCCCCCCCGCAGGTCTTCCAGGACCAGCAGAACGTCCGCGCCCGGGCGCGCCTCCGCCAACCATTCATTCGCGGAACCGGGCAGAGGTCGGGAGGCGATGCCGGCGAGGCGCGCCAGGCCCTGCGCGAGTGGATGGCTGCTCCACACCCCGGTGAAGGATGCGCGGGCGCGGTCC
>DASTHR010000464.1:0-3054 GCA_035718105.1 Burkholderiales bacterium | reverse complement strand
AATCGCCGACGACCTAAAGCTTGGCGCGCTCGGCCGCGCCACCGACCGCTTCCTCAGCTTCGGCGCCTACCCCGCCGGCAACAAGCAACTGTTCAAGCGCGGCGTCTGGGACGGCAAGCTGAAACGCCTCGACCCCGGCGCCATCACCGAGGACCTGAGCTCGAGCTGGATGGGCGGCCCCCCCGAGCCGCTGCACCCCGCGGCGGGCATGACCCAGCCGCTGCCGGACAAGGCCAATGCCTACTCCTGGTGCAAGGCGCCGCGGCTCGCCGGCAAGGTGGTGGAGACCGGCGCCCTGGCGCGGCAGGTGGTGGACGGCCAACCCCTGGTCCGAGAACTGGTGGCGGACTCGGGCAGCAACGTGCGCAACCGCGTCATCGCCCGGCTGCTGGAAATCGCCCGCGTGCTCCCCGCCATGGAGCGCTGGGCCCGGGCACTCAGGCCCGGCAAGCCCTTCTGCCACCACGGCACGCTGCCCGAGGAGGCGAGTTCCATGGGGCTCGCGGAATCCGCCCGCGGCAGCCTTGGCCACTGGCTGCGGATCGAGCGCGGCCGCATCCGCAACTACCAGATCGTCTCCCCCACCACCTGGAATTTTTCCCCCCGCGACGCCTCCGGCACCCCCGGCGCGCTGGAGCAGGCGCTGGTGGGCACCCCGGTGGCCGAGGGCGAGACCGTGCCGCTGGGGGTGCAGCACGTGGTGCGCTCCTTCGACCCCTGCATGGTGTGCACGGTGCATTGACGCGACAAGAATGGGGAGCAGCGAAATTCGGATACCATGTCATCGAACACCGGCGTCCGGCCACAAACAGCGGCACCGGCTTGCTTCCTGCATGGGACAATTCCCGGCGGCAGGCGGAGAGAGTTCCGGCCGCAGCAGGTCTACCCAGGGACAGAATGGCCAAGCGGCAACACTTGCTCACCTGTCCGAACATTCACCCTTAGTAGGAGATTAGGCATGAGAAAGTTACAAGCCATGGCATTCGCCGCTGTTCTGGGACTGGGCGCGTTCAGCGCCTCCGCCGAGGACGCCGCGGTCAAGACAGTCGCCGCCCTGCACCAGGACAAGGCCGCCCTCTCCGGCAAGCTGGTGCGCGTGCAGGGCAAGGTGGTCAAGGTCAACAACGGCATCATGGGACGCAATTTCCTGCACGTGCAGGACGGCACCGGAGACCAGAACTCCAACGACCTGACCGTGACCAGCAAACAGACCGCCGTGGTCGGCGACCAGGTAACCGTCACCGGCCGGGTGGTCCTTAACCGGGACTTCGGCGCCGGCTACACTTACCCCCTGCTGGTGGAAGACGCGAGCATTACCCCCATGAAGTGATTCCGGCGAGGGGAGATTGCGGTGGCGGCCGGCCAAAGGGCTTGCGCAATCCGCCCGCGGCAGCCTCGGCGACTGGATGAGGACGGAGCGCGGCCGCATCCACACCTGCCAGATCGTCTCCCCGCCACCCGGGACTTGCGCTACGAGTCGGCGCGATGTCGTAGCGCAGGCGCCCCGGCTGCTCCCGTAACCCGAAGCGTGTCCCCGCCCCGACCGGGGCGGGCTGCCTGCATCCTGCCCCGGAGCCGGCTGGCTTGACTCGCCCAGTCGGGTCTATCATATGACCAACATTCTGACCAACTGGAGCATGCCATGGGTGCCGTGAATCTGGCCGATGCAAAAGCGCATCTGAGCGAACTGGTGAGCAAGGCGGAAGCCGGCGAGGAGACCATCATTACCCGCCGCGGCCAACCGGTCGCCAGGTTGGTGCCCGTCGCCGCGCCGAAAAAGGCCCTTCGCTCTCTCGCGGACTTCCGTGCCACCTTGCCGAAGGCGCGCAAGTCCAGCGCGGATCTGATTCGCAAGCTGCGCGACGAAGGCTACTGATGATTTACCTCGACACCAGCTTCATCGCGCCCCTGGTCATTTCCGAGGACGCCAGCGACGCCGTGGAATCCCTGGTCCTGAAAATTAAACCCGGGGAATTGGCCACGAGCCTTTGGGCGCAAGTTGAACTGGCTAGTCTGGTGTCGAGGAAAGTCAGGACCGGTGAGCTCTCGGTCGCCGAAGCCGACGCCGTACGCCGGGAATTCGATCGTGTCCTGGGCGAAACCATGGAATTGTTGGCGCCGTCCACGGCCGACTATGCGACGGCAGTCAGGTATCTCGAAATGCCCAGGACCGGCCTGCGAGCCGGCGATGCACTTCATTTGGCCGTCGCCGCGAACAATGGTGCCAGCCGCATCCTAAGCCTCGATGCAGGATTCGTGACAGCGGGAAAGCAGCTCAAGCTTCCTGCGGCGCGGGGGATCAGGGCCTAGAAGCACCGCTCGCCGCCCCGTCACCCTAACCTCCCCCCTTACGGCTGATCTGGTCCCATGAGCGATCCGGCGAAATCTCCCGCGGCCCCGGGGCCGGGGCGGATTTCCCGCCCACAGGCTGCCGACAAGAGCGCTTGGGCGCGCTGGATGCCTGGGCTCAGGACTCTGCGCGGGTACGAGCTGGCCTGGCTGCGGCACGACATCGTGGCCGGGTTGGTGCTGACCACGATGCTGGTGCCGGTGGGCATCGCCTACGCGGTGGCGTCGGGCGTGCCGGGCATCTACGGCCTCTACGCCACCATCGTCCCGCTGCTTGCCTACGCGCTGTTCGGCCCGAGCCGGATCCTGGTGCTGGGGCCGGACTCCTCCCTGGCCGCGGTGATCCTGGCCGTGGTCCTGCCGCTCTCGGGCGGCGATCCGATGCGCGCCGTGGCGCTGGCGGGCGCGATGGCAGTGGTCTCGGGGACAGTGTGCATCCTGGCCGGCGTGGCCCGCCTCGGCTTCGTGACCGAGCTTTTGTCGAAGCCGATCCGCTACGGGTACATGAACGGGATCGCGCTCACGGTGCTGATCAGCCAGTTGCCCAAGCTGTTCGGCTTTTCGGTGGAGAGCGACGGACCGCTGAAAATGGTGTGGGCCATAATCGAGGCGCTGCTGGATGGCAAGGCCAACTGGACCGCGTTCGCGGTCGGCGCGGGCACGCTGGCGGTGATCCTGCTGCTCAAGGGAGCGAAGCGCATGCCC
>DASTHR010000463.1:0-2162 GCA_035718105.1 Burkholderiales bacterium | reverse complement strand
AGGCGGATGCCGATCTCCCGGGTGCGCTCGGTGACGGAGACCAGCATGATGTTCATGATGCCGATGCCGCCCACCAGCAGGCTCACCGCCGCCACCGCGCCGAGCAGCATGGTCATGATCCGCGTGGTGCTGGTGAGGGCCTCGGCGATCTGCCGGGTGTCGACGACGCGGAAGTCATCCTCCTCGTTGTCGGTGATGTTGCGGCGCTCGCGCATCAGCAACGTGAGCTGGTTCTTCACCGCGTCGATCGAGGCGCCCTCCTTCACCGAAACCATCAGCCGCCCGATGTCCTGGGTGCCGGTGAGGCGCCGCTGCACCGTGCGCAGCGGCATCACCACGATGTCGTCCTGGTCCGAGCCCATGGCCGACTGGCCCTTGGATCTGAGCAGGCCGATCACCTCGCAGGCAAACTGCTTGACCCGGATTTCGCTGCCCACGGGATTCTGCCGGCCGAACAGCTTGTCGCGCACGGTCTCCCCGATCACGCACACCGCCTTGCCCGACCGTTCCTCGGCTTCGCTGAACTTCCTGCCGGTGTCGAGCGTCCAGTTGCCCGCCTGGAAGTAGTCGTTGTTGGTGCCGATGATCACCGTGGACCAGTTGTTGGCCTGATACACCGTGGTCACCGCCTTGTTGACCACGGGAGCCACCGATTCGGCGGAGGCGATCTGCCCGCGAACCGCGTCCACGTCGCCGCTCCTGAACGGCGGCGCTCCCTCCGCCGCCGGCCCGAAGCGCTGGCCCGGGATCACCATCACCAGGTTGCTGCCCATGCTGGCGATCTGGATGGACACGGACTGGGTGGCGCCGGTGCCTAGGGTGACCATGGTGATGACGGCAGCGACGCCGATGACGATGCCCAGAACGGTGAGGAAGGAGCGCAGCAGGTTGCGCCGGATGGCGCGCAGCGAAAGCAGCAGCGTGCTCCACAGCATCAGCCGCCCTCCCCGATGCGCCGGCTGCTCTCCATCCGGCCGTCGACAAAGCGGATCACGCGGCTGGCGCAGGCCGCGATGTCGGGCTCGTGGGTGACCATGAGCACGGTGATGCCGCGATCCCGGTTGAGCGCGGTGATCAACTCCATGATCTCCCGGCTGGTTCTGGTGTCGAGGTTGCCGGTGGGCTCGTCGGCCAGCAGCACTTCAGGCCGGGTGACGATGGCACGGGCGATGGCGACCCGCTGCTGCTGGCCGCCGGAGAGCTCGGCCGGCGTGTGGTGCTCCCAGCCCTTCAGGCCCACCTGCTCCAGGGCGGCGCGGGCCGCGGCATGGCGCGCGGCGGCCGGCTCGCCGCGGTAGATCAGCGGCAACTCGACGTTTTCCAGCGCGGTCGTGCGCGCCAGCAGGTTGAACCCCTGGAACACGAAGCCGAGGTAATGCCGCCGCAGCAGGGCGCGCTGGTTGCGCGTGAGGCGCTCGACGTGGAAGTCCTCGAACTGGTAGCTGCCGCTGGTGGGGGTGTCCAGGCAGCCGAGGATGTTCATCATGGTGGACTTGCCGGACCCGCTGGGTCCCATGATGGCGACGAAGTCCCCGGCCTCGATGGCGAGGTCGACGCCCCTGAGCGCCTGGAACGCCGCCTGGCCGCTGCCGTAGGTCTTGGTGATGCCGGTCAGCCGGAGCAGGGCCGTGTCGCTCATCGCTTCGTGCCCAGGGCCTCGGTGATCACCTGGGCGCCGGCCTCGAGCGCGCCGCCGGTGATCTCGGTCATCCTGCCGTCGCTGGCGCCGGTGCGCACCTCCACCGGCAGCGCCTGGCCGTCGCGCAGCACCCATACCCGCGGCGTGCCGTTCTTCGGCGTGCCCAGCGCCTTGGGCGTGGTGGGCGGCGGCCGGGGCATCATAGCGCTGATCAGGCTGCCACCGGATTTCTTCGGCGCCGCCTCCGTTGTCGGCGGGGTGAAGCGCAGGGCGGCATTGGGCACCAGCAGCACCTTCTCCCGGATGAGGGTGGTGATCTCCGCCGTGCCGGTCATGCCCGGGCGCAGGCTCAGGTCGTCGTTGGCGACGCGCAGCACAGCGAGGTAGGACACCACGCCGTCCTTCACCTGTGAGCCGTAGCCCACGCGGGTGATGACCGCGCCGTACTGGCGGCCGGGCCAGGCATCCACGCTGAAGCTGGCCGCCTGGCCCACGCTCACCTGTCCGACGTCGGCCTCGTCCA
>DASTHR010000462.1:0-3822 GCA_035718105.1 Burkholderiales bacterium | reverse complement strand
GACGATGGCGCCCGCCGGCGCCTCTCGCATCACCCGGGGGTCGTCCCGAAACCGGGCCGCGTGCTCCGCGGCCAGGGGGGCGTCGGGTTCCCGGCGTCCGCCAAGACCCGGGCGCTCCGCGACGATCAGGTGCGCCAACCCGAACAGCTCGCGCCAGCGGTGCCAGGTGGCCAGGTCCAGGTACTGGTCCATGCCCAGGATCAGGGCGAGCGGCGTCTGCGCTCCCAGCTCACCCCGGAGTTGCTCCAGGGTTTCCACCGTGTAGCAGGGCGCGGTCTTGAATACCTCCCGCTCATCCACCACCAGCCCCGGCGATCCGGCGGCGGCGAGGCGCGCCATCTCCAGGCGCTGGCGGGGGGCGGCAAGGGGCGGCGGGCGGTGCGGCGGCGCCCCTGCGGGAATCAGGCGCACCTCGGCGAGGCCGCAGGCCTCCGCGGCCTCGACGGCGAGGCGCAGGTGGCCGTTGTGAATGGGGTCGAAGGTACCGCCGAGGATGCCGACGGGCGCGGGGGCGCTCACCTTAGGCCCGGCGACCGGTGAGGGTTGAGCAGCAAGCGGTAACCGACCGGACCGCTCACTGCTTCCTGCTCACCGCTTGCCCGAATGCTCAGAGTAGCACCCGCCGCATGTCGGCGAGCACGCTCGCCAGGTAGGCGGTGAAGCGGGCGGCGGCCGCCCCGTCTATCACCCGGTGGTCATAGGACAGCGACAGCGGAAGCATCAGCCGGGGCTGGAACTGCTTGCCGTCCCATACCGGCCGGGTCTGGGACCTGCACACCCCGAGGATCGCCACTTCTGGCGCGTTGATGATGGGGGTGAAGGACGTGCCACCGATGCCCCCCAGGCTGGAGATGGTGAAGCTCGCGCCCTGCATGTCCGTGGGCTTGAGCTTGCCCTCCCGGGCGAGGGCCGAAAGGTCGCCCATTTCCTTGGCGATGGCGAGCACCCCTTTCCTGTCCGCGTCCTTGAGCACGGGCACCACCAGGCCGTTGGGCGTGTCGGCGGCGAAACCGATGTGGTAGTAGCCCTTGAGCACCAGGTTCTCGCCGGCCTTGTCCAGGGAGGCGTTGAAGTCCGGAAACTTCCTGAGCGCCGCCACGCTGGCCTTGATCAGGAACGCCAGCATAGTGACCTTGATGCCCTGCTTCGCCACCGCCTCGCCGGACTGCTTGCGGAACGCCTCGAGGTCGGTGATGTCCGCCTCGTCGTGGTGCGTGACATGGGGAATCATCACCCAGTTGCGCGCGAGGTTGGCGCCGGAAATCTTCTTGATGCGCGACAGCGGCCGGGTCTCCACCGGGCCGAACTTGGCGAAGTCCACGTCCGGCCAGGGCAGCAGGTTCAGGCCCCCACCGGAGGGCGCCGCCGCGGCGGGCCCCTGCGCAAGGGCAGCCTTGACGAAGCCCTGCACGTCTTCCCTGGTGATCCGCCCCTTGGGGCCGCTGCCCTTCACGCGGGACAGGTCCACGCCCAGTTCGCGGGCGAAGCGGCGGATGGCGGGGCTGGCATGCGCCTTCGCGAAGCCCGCCTCGTCCACCTTCGCCGGGGGTACTGGCGCGGCAGCCGGAGAAGCGGCCGCAGGCGCAGGGGCAGCCGGGGCGGCGGCCGCTGCGGGTTGGGAAGGAGCCGCGTCAGGCGCCGCGGCGGGCCGCGCCCCGGCAGCCGCTTCCAGGGTCACGATGAGGCCGCCCTCGGAAACCTTGTCGCCGAGCTTCACGTGCACCGCCTTCACGACCCCGCCATGGGTGCTGGGCACCTCCATGGTGGCCTTGTCGGACTCCAGGGTAACGAGGGAGTCATCCTTCTTCACCGTGTCCCCGGGCTTCACGAACAATTCGATGATGGGCACGTCCTTGAAATCGCCAATATCGGGCACGCGGACATCCACGGACGTGGAGACCGCGCTCGAACCTCCCCTCTCCCCTTGCGGGACAGGCCTGTCCTGAGCCGTGCCGAAGGAGGCCGGGGGTGAGGGGGGCGCGGCGGCGGGCGCCTGCGCCGCAGCCGGGGCACCCCCGGCTTCCAGGACCAGGATCAGCCGCCCCTCGGCGACCTTGTCCCCCACCTTGACGTCCACCTCCTTCACCACGCCGTCATGGGGCGAGGGCACCTCCATGGTGGCCTTGTCCGACTCCAGCGTGATGAGGGAGTCCTCCTTCTTCACCCGGTCGCCGGCCTTGACCAGCACCTCGATGATGGGGACGTCCTTGAAGTCGCCGATGTCGGGGACCTTCACTTCGATGAGCTGGCTCATGTTGTTTTCCTTGTGAGCGGTCGGGGGTCAGGGAAACGGGGGGGCGCCGAATGCTTTTCCCTGATCCCCGATCCCCGGCCCCTGTTCCCTATACTCTTGCCGGATTCGGCCGCTCGGGATCGATGCCGAACTTGTCTATCGCCTGGGCCACCTTCTCGGTGGAAACCTTGCCCTCCTCCGCCAGGGACTTGAGCGCGGCGACCGCGATGTGCTGGCGGTCCACCTCGAAGAAGCGGCGCAGCTTCTCCCGGGTGTCCGAGCGGCCGAAGCCGTCGGTGCCCAGCACGGTAAAGCGTCGCGGCACGAACTGCCGGATCTGGTCGGCGAAGATCTTCATGTAGTCGCTGGCCGCCACCACCGGCCCCTGCCGGTCCTTCAGGCACTGCTCGACGTAGGACAGGCGCGGCGTCTCGTTGGGGTGCAGCAGGTTCCAGCGCGCCGTCTCCAGCCCCTCCCGCCGCAGCTCGTTGAAGCTGGTGACGCTCCAGATGTCGGCGACAACGCCGTATTCCTTCTCCAGAATCTCCGCCGCCGCCATCGCTTCCCGCAGGATGACTCCGGAGCCCATGAGCTGGATGCGCGGTCCCTTGGCCTTGCCGCCGTCCTTGAGCAGGTACATGCCCTTGATGATCCCCTGCTCCGCGCCCTTCGGCAGTTCCGGGTGGGGGTAGTTCTCGTTCATCACGGTGAGGTAGTAGTACACATCTTCCTGCTCCGCGTACATGCGGCGCAGGCCGTCCTGCACGATCACCGCCAGCTCGCAGGCGAAGGTGGGGTCGTAGCTGATGCAGTTGGGGATGGTGGACGCGAGCAGGTGGCTGTGGCCGTCCTCGTGCTGCAGGCCTTCGCCGTTCAGGGTGGTGCGCCCGGCGGTGCCGCCGACGAGGAAGCCGCGGGAGCGCATGTCCCCCGCCGCCCAGGCCAGGTCCCCCACGCGCTGGAAACCGAACATGGAGTAGAAGATGTAGACGGGGATCATGGCCACGCCGTGGGTGGAGTACGCGGTCGCGGCGGCGATCCAGGAGGACATGGCGCCGGCCTCGTTGATCCCCTCCTGCAGGATTTGGCCGCTCTTGTCCTCCTTGTAGAACATGAGCTGGTCGGCATCCTGCGGCGTGTAGAGCTGGCCCACCGAGGACCAGATGCCGAGCTGCCGGAACATGCCCTCCATGCCGAAGGTGCGGGACTCATCGGGAACGATGGGCACCACCCGCTTGCCGATGTGCTTGTCCTTCACCAGGATGTTGAGGATGCGCACGAAGGCCATGGTGGTGGACATCTCCCGCCCTTCCGCCGTGGCCTTGAGCAGGGCGTCGAACGCGGAGAGCGGCGGCACCTCCAGGGGGTCTGCCCTGGTCCGCCGCGCCGGCAGATAGCCTCCCAGGGCCATGCGCCGGTCCCGCATGTATTTCAGCTCCGGCGAGCCTTCCGCGAACTCCAGGTAGGGCACCTCTTCCAGCTTGTCGTCCGGCACCGGAATGTTGAAGCGGTCGCGGAAGGTCTTGAGGGAAACGGTGCCCATCTTCTTCTGCTGGTGGCTCACCATCTGCCCCTCCCCCGCCTCGCCC
>DASTHR010000461.1:0-3139 GCA_035718105.1 Burkholderiales bacterium | reverse complement strand
CCTGGGTCTTAAGTAAGCGGCGCGCCGATGCCTGTCCTCCGGGACGGGCACGGCAACCGGGCGAAACAGGGCAGACTTCGGTCGCCTCGCGAGGGACGGCCCTTCTGACGAAGCTGCAAGCCCGGCCCCGGCGGGAAACCGCCGGGGCCGGGTGTTTTTGGAAGCCACCATGCTGATCCCTCGCGCAAGCCATTCCGGCCTTCTGACCGCGGAAGCGTTTCAACCCCATGGCAACCCCGGAGCTCCGCGCAACGCGGAGCGGACCTGACACCTGACAAGTGTGGGCACGGCCCCGGCCGCTGCCGCGCGCTGAATTCCTCATGTCCCTGGCGGGCCCGTTGGCGCCCGCCTGTCGCCCGGTTCCGGCCGCTTGTCCGAACGGCGGCGGCGAAGCGAGAGAATGTTTCCCGGCTGCGACTTAGCGCACGGAAGTTTGGCGTGGAATGGGCTAAAAACTATCAAAACGACAGGTTTCGGGCCCGTTCCAACAGGAGAAAAAAATGCCGAACGACCCTCGCATGCCACTGGTCATGTTCCCCAAGCTGCAGGCCGCCTTCCGGGGCATGGGCGACGCCTTTCCGTATTTCCTGGCGGAGAAGTACCCCCGCCTGCTGGGGCGGATCGAGATGTTCTGGGGCAGCCGGGAGACCCTCAAGGAGCTGAACGGACTGCTGTTCTCGGACCGCTTCGACCGCCAGGGATTCAGCGAGGAGATCGTCGCCGAACTCACGCTCCTGGTGCAGCTACACGAGGAGCAGTTCCCCGAGGCGAGCGCCCGGCGTCCCGATCCGTTCTACCGCCACGCGGTGGACCATTGCGGGGTTGATCCTTCGCTGGTGAGCAAAGTGGTGCGCAACCGGGCGCTGAGGGAGTCGGGGGCGGTGGCGGAGCCGGCTGCGCCGACGGAGAGCGCCGCGCACGCCACGCCGACCCGGCAGCGGCGGGAGTCCACTCTGGCCGCCTCGGAGGCGACGACGCAGCCGCGCTGGCACGAGATCCGCCACATCGAGGAGTTTCGAATCTATTGCGACCTGCGCTCCAAGCGGGTGCTGGCGTCCTATCCCCGCGATGCCCGGGCGCTGGGCGAACTGCTGGTGAGCCGGGGCGTCATTTCCCGGGAGGTGCTGGCCCGGGCGCTGCGGATTCAGCGCATGCGCTCGGAACGCCGCAAGAACCTCGGCGCCATCCTGATGGAAATGAAGGCGGCGACCGCGGATGACGTGATGCGCGCGCTTTGCGTCCAGTCGGGCATCCCGATGGTGAACCTGTCCAGCTTCCAGGTGCCGCCGGAGATGGTTGATATCGTCCGTCCCCCGGTTGCCCGACTGAAGCGGGCGCTTCCGGTCGCGGTGCTGGGCAACTTCCTGTTCCTGGCGGTGGACAATCCCTTCCAGTTCGGGGACCGCAACTACTTCACGGTGCTCTGCAACCGCGAAATCGTCCTGGTGTACGCGCCGGCCGGCGTCCTGAGCTACCACCTGGACAACTACGGGCAGGTCCGCACCCGCGAGGCGGCGGACCGGGAGTTCCGGGACCTGGCCCAGAAGGCCTTCAACGGGCGGCCGGCCCTCGGCGCCGCGCCCGCCTGCGAGCCGGAGCGGATACAGGTGGCCGATGACGACGCCACCGTGATCGGCCTGGTGAACAAGATGATCGAGGACGCGGGACGGATGGGCGCCTCCGACATCCACATCGAGGCCTTCCCCGCCAACAGCCACACCCGCATCCGCTTCCGCCGCGACGGGGCGCTGCAGAACTATTCGGAGTTTCCCTCCGCTTACCACGAGGCGGTGATCTGCCGGATCAAGGTCATGGCGGACCTGGACATCTCCGAGCGCCGCCGCGCCCAGGACGGGAAGATATCCCGTACCCGCGCGGGCGTGGCCATGGACCTGCGGGTCGCCACCATCCCCACGGTGCGCAACGTGGAGAACGTCTGCATCCGCCTGCTGCCCTGCGGCAAGCCCATGCGGCTGGAGGAACTGGGGCTCGCCGGGGACGACCTGAAGCGGATGCGCAGCGTCGCCGACAGGCCCTTCGGACTGATTCTGGTGTGCGGCCCCACGGGCAGCGGCAAGACCACGACCCTGCACTCGGTGCTCCACGAAATCAACAGCGAGCAACGCAAGATCTGGACGGCGGAGGATCCCGTGGAGATCGTCCAGGAGAACATCTGCCAGGTGCAGGTGAACTCGCGCATCGGATGGACCTTTGCCGCGGCGCTGCGCTCCTTCCTGCGCGCGGACCCGGATGTCATCATGATCGGCGAGATGCGGGACGCGGAGACCGCGAAGATCGCCCTGGAGGCGTCCATGACCGGGCACCTGGTGCTCTCGACGCTGCACACCAATTCGGCCGGCGAAACCGCGGCAAGGCTGGTGGAGATGGGGGCCGATCCCCTCACCCTCTCGGACGCGCTGCTGGGGGTGCTGGCCCAGCGGCTGGCGCAGCGGCTGTGCGCCAAGTGCGTGGCCCCGGGCGCGGAATACACGCGTGGGGAGCTGGAGGAACTCGCCGCCGAATATCTGCACTCGGGGCGAAACGGCCAGGCCTCCGCGGCCGAGCGGGATGCGCTGATCCAGACCTGGAAGGCGAATCTCGGGAACAACGGAAGCATCACGCGCTGGAGCGCGAAGGGGTGCGAGGCCTGCGGCGGGACCGGCTACCGCGGGCGCGTGGGCCTGTACGAGTTGGCGATCTTCACCCCCGAGATGCGCCAGATGGTGCGCCGGCAGCTCCCGGGAAGCGAACTGGAGCAGGCGGCCCGCGCCGGCGGAATGCGCGCCATGCGGCAGGACGGCATCATCAAGGTCCTGCGGGGACTCACCGACATCCGCCAGGTGCGCGGCGCCTGCATGTAGTTGACCGGGACAAAGCGGTTCACCCCCTTTCAAAGCAGAGGACGCGGTGGGGACGCAAAGGATGCGGTAGGGCGCGCGGCGCTGTCCGCCTGAATGCGGACCCACAACATGGGAAGCGCCTTGTGGGGGGGTCTTGTGGGTCCGGCTTTAGCCGGACAACCACCCTCCATGTCCGCCTGACTGCCCGCCCCCGACCCGATCGGGGGGCGGACCCACAACCCTCACCGGAAGGCGGGCCCCCAAGACGTCAACGCCTGCGCAGCCGCGTGACGCCGATG
>DASTHR010000460.1:0-2697 GCA_035718105.1 Burkholderiales bacterium | reverse complement strand
ACTCCCAGAAAATGGAGCTCGAGCTCCTCGCCTCGGACATGCCCGAGAAGGCCTACAAGCGGGACTCGGAACTGGACCGGTGGGCGCGCAGGCTGGGTGTGGCGAAGCCGCGCTTCCCGGGCCGCCACCAGCCCGCGACCGACACCTCCCATCCCGCGATGTGGGTCAACCTCGACGCCTGCATCCAATGCACGCGCTGCGTGCGCGCCTGCCGCGAGGAGCAGGGCAACGACGTCATCGGCTACGCCTTCCGCGGCGCCCACTCGAAGATAGTGTTCGATTTCGACGACCCCATGGGCGCTTCCTCCTGCGTCGCCTGCGGCGAGTGCGTGCAGGCCTGCCCCACCGGCGCCCTGGCTCCGGCCAATGAAGCCTGGATGCAGGTGCCGGACAAGTCGGTGGATTCGGTGTGCCCCTACTGTGGCGTCGGCTGCCAGCTCACCTACCACGTCAAGGACAACCGCATCCTCTACGTCGAGGGCCGCGACGGGCCCGCCAACCGCAGCCGCCTGTGCGTGAAGGGCCGCTTCGGCGTGAATTACGTGCACCACCCCCACCGACTCACCAAGCCCCTCATCCGCAAGCCGGGTGTCGCGAAGAGCAAGGACTTCGCCATGGACCCGGGCCGGCCGGAGGAGGTGTTCCGCGAGGCAAGCTGGGACGAGGCGCTGGATCTCGCCGCCGGCCGGCTGCGGGAGATTCGCGACCGGCTGGGGCCCCAGGCGCTGGCGGGCTTCGGTTCCGCCAAAGGCTCCAACGAGGAGGCCTACCTGTTCCAGAAGCTGGTGCGCACGGGCTTCGGCACCAACAACGTGGACCACTGCACCCGACTGTGCCACGCCTCCAGCGTGGTGGCGCTGCTGGAGGGCATCGGCTCCGGCGCGGTTTCCAACCCGGTGATGGACGTGCTCAAGGCCGAGGTGGTGCTGTTGATCGGCGCCAACCCCGTGGTGAACCACCCGGTGGCCGCCACCTTCATCAAGAACGCGGTGCGCCGCGGCACCCAGCTCATCATCGCCGACCCGCGCCGCTCCGAGCTGGCGCGCCACGCCGCCCACTACCTCGGCTTCAAGCCGGACACCGACGTGGCGCTGCTGAACGCCATGATGCACGTGATCGTCAAGGAGGGCCTCGCCGACGAGGCTTTCATCCGCGACCGCACCCTGGGCTTCCAGGACATCGTCGCCAACCTGAAGAACTTCCCGCCGGAGAAGATGGAGAAGGTGTGCGGCATCCCCGCCGAGACCATCCGCGAGGTGGCGCGGCTGTTCGCGAAGTCGAAGGGCTCCATGATCCTGTGGGGCATGGGGGTGTCGCAGCATGTGCACGGCACCGACAACGCCCGCTGCCTGATCGCGCTGTGCCTGATGACCGGCCAGGTGGGCCGGCCCGGCACCGGGCTGCACCCGCTGCGAGGGCAGAACAACGTGCAAGGCGCCTCCGATGCGGGCCTGATCCCCATGGTGTTCCCGGACTACCAGCGGGTGGACAACGCGCAGGCCCGCAGCCGCTTCGAGAAGCTTTGGGGCCGGAGGCTCGATCCCAATCCCGGCCTCACGGTGGTGGAGATCATGGACGCGGTGCACGAGGGCAGGATCCGCGGCATGTACGTGATGGGCGAGAATCCGGCCATGTCCGACCCGGACGCCGGCCACGCGCGCCAGGCCATGGCGGAGCTGGACTGGCTGGTGGTGCAGGACATCTTCCTCACCGAGACGGCCTACCTCGCCGACGTGGTGCTGCCGGCCTCCGCGTTCCCGGAGAAGACCGGCACGTTCACCAATACCGACCGACTGGTGCAGCTCGGCCGCCAGGCGCTGAATCCCCCGGGGGACGCGCGCCAGGACCTGTGGATCGTGATGGAGATGGCGAAACGCCTCGGCTGCGACTGGAACTACGGCGGGGTGGGCGAGGTGTTCGACGAGATGCGCCGCGCCATGCCCTCCATCGGCGGCATGACCTGGGAGCGTCTGGAGCGCGAGGGCGCGCTCACCTATCCCCTGGAGAAGGAGGGGGACCCCGGCACGCCGGTGGTGTTCACCGAGCGCTTCCCGACCCAGAGCGGGAAGGCGCGCTTCGTTCCGGCGAAGCTGGTGCCGGCCAACGAGCGCCCCGACGGGGATTACCCCTTGGTGCTCATTACTGGGCGGCAGCTCGAGCACTGGCACACCGGCTCCATGACCCGGCGCGCCGCCGTGCTGGACGCCCTCGAGCCCCTGCCCACGGCATCCATCAACCGTGCCGAGCTGAACCGCCTCGGCATCGCTCCAGGGGAGGTCATCACGGTGAGTTCGCGGCGCGGCCAGGTCACCCTGTACGCCCGCGCCGACGACGGCATCCCCGAGGGGGCGGTGTTCATCCCCTTCTGCTACCACGAGGCGGCGGCGAACCTGCTCACCAACCCGGCGCTGGACCCCTTCGCCAAGATTCCCGAGTTCAAGTACTGCGCGGTGCGAGTGAGCCGCGGCGGGGAACTGGCGGCGCCGCGCTCGGCGGGCGCCAAGGCCGGACGCTAGCGCGAGCCGCCTCCCCGACGGGGAAGCGTACCGCAAGTCCGGCGGCTTCAGGCCGGCCGTTCGCCGTTGTCGCCGGCTGAAAGCGCCTCGTCTTCGCCGGGCCGGTCCGCCTCGGGGGTTCCGCGCCGCGGCGCGGGCTCCCGCGCGCCGGTGATTCCGGAAGGGCGGATCACCAGGGGCG
>DASTHR010000459.1:0-7682 GCA_035718105.1 Burkholderiales bacterium | reverse complement strand
GGTGCCGCCGGTAACCCGGAGCTGGCTGATACCGCTCGGGTTGAGGTTCACCGGGCCCACGAAGCGCACGGCGTTCTGCGGGTTGGAGGCGTTGTAGATGTCGCCGATGAACAGCGTGCCGGTGGTGGAGATGCGCGCCAGCTCGCTGTCCTTGAGCACCAGGCCGCCGGTGACGGGCTTGGGATCGGCCTCGGGGACCCCGACCAGATAGGTGGGGCGGACAGTACTTGTGCCGTCGAACACGCTGACACCCGTGTTCCGGCCCAGCAGCACGCCCTTGCTGCCGGCCTGGACGGGGGCGTTGATGTCGACGGTGTTCGAACTGAAATACAGCATGCTGTCCGGCCGCGTCAGCGCCAGCGGCGCATCGACCACCGTGTTGAGACCGAGCTGCAGGATGCCGATGGTGCTGCTGCTCAGGGGCGCGGTGACCAGGACGTCGGCGCCGAAGAGCTGCAGCTCGCCGGCGCTGAGGCGCCCGAACTCGTCGGCGGTCAGGCTGAGCCGGCTTGGGTCCTCGGTGCCGAGGTTGATGCCCCGGGTGAAACTGAAGAAGCTGTTCTTCGGGTTGATCGTCATCAGGCCAGCGGCTGACACCGGCGCGTCGAGCTGCAGCTGGTCCGCCTCCAGCGCTAGAAAGCCCGTGGCGATCGAGCCTCCCGCGGTGACATGGATCTGGCCGCCGGCGGTGTCACTGCTGCTGTGCAACTCCAAGCCGCTGAATCCGCCGCTGGTGATGGCGCCGGAGACGGTGATGTCGCCGCGGTTGGTGAGGTTCACGAAGCTCTCGACGATGCTGGCGCCCAGGATGTTCAGGGGGGCGGGCGCTTCCTCTCCCCCGCTCAAGAGCACCGACGCGTTCTGGCCGTTGGAGCTCACCTGCAGGTTCGCGATCTGCATGCGCAGAGGCGCGGCCAGGGAGCCGAAGGCGTCTGGTACACCGACCGGGCCGCTTACATTCAGCGACAGCGAGTCGGCGCGAACGTCGGCGGTGCCGGCCTCGGCCCCATGCAGCACGTCGATGCCGGCCGAGGCGAGGGTAACGGCGGCACCCGATGCGTCGAAGGTGGTGCGCGGGACGGGCTGATCGATGACGATCCTGCCGTTGGTGTCGATGCTGACCCCGCCGGCGATCACGCCCTGCAGCAGCACGTTCCTGCTGCCGTCCTGCGAAAGATTGATCAGGGTGCCCGGGCCGCCGGCCGAGCGCAGCGCGAAACTCCCGGGATTGGAGATGGTGATTCCGCCGCGCGCCTCCAGCAGGTAATCGCCGTCAACCGTGCCGAACACGGTGATGGCATTGCCGGCGCGCGCATCGAGGCTGCCGACGAAGCCGCCGCCGCTGTTGATCAGGATGTTCCCGGTTCCCGGCGTGACGTCGCCATTGAAAATGTCGCCACCCCAGCCGGCGCGCAGGGCAAAGCCGCCGCCCAGCGGCCGGCTGACCGTGCCGTTGACCGTGATGTCGTTGTGCGCGTAGAACAAGAGGCCGCCGAGGCCCGATCCCGCAAGCCCCAGGGTGTAGCCGTCGCGCAGGGTGATGTTGCCGGGCTGCCCGGCGCTGCCGGAGGTGGTGATGATGACGTTGCTGAAGCCCCCGCTGCCGTCCCCGGCGAGCAGCAGGTCGTCGATGGTCTGCCAGGAGAGGGTGGAGGTCGCGCTCGCGTCGGCGAAGATGTTGATGGGGGCGGTGGTCCCGTCGAAGGTGAATCCGCCGCCGCCCAGGTTCTGTTGCGTCCCGTCGGGGTCGTCCACGACGACGACATCCGTGGGATCGAGGAGCAGTGTCCCGGCGCGGCCCGCGGGGGCGCTGGTGTCCACCCGGCCGGCGAAATCCAGGTGTCCCCTGCCGGAGATCTCGACGAAGCCGCCGTCGCCGCCCTCCGGCCCGCCCCGGGCGGAAACCCGCCCATAGGCGCGGGTGACCTCGTCCGACCAGACGATGACCTTGCCGCCGTCGCCGGACCGGGTGGCGTCGGCGCGGATGACGGTGTCCGGCCCCACATGGGTGCGCGCCGCGTTGGGCACCTCGGGGTTCCCGCCCTGGAAGTCGCCCCCCACCAGCACCGTGCCCCCGCCCTGCTCCCCGGAGGCGTCAAGGGAGGCCGCGCCCGTCAGCCCGACGCGGTGGCCCAGCACCTGCACGTCGCCGCCCCGGCTGCCGCTGGCGGCGAGGCTGCCGCCGTCGACGATGGCATCGCCCGCGGCCTTGAGCACGATCCTGCCGCCTTCCCGCGCCAGGGTGCTGGCGCGGATGTCGCCCGAGTGCTTGAGGCTGCCGGCGAACATGCCCACCGCGCCGCCCTCGAGCCGTCCCAGGTTCAGGGCTTCATCGGTGGGAGCCTGGACCTCGAAGCGGATGCCCTCCAGCCCGGTGGTGCCGATCTCCACCTTCTGCCCCGCCGCCAGCACCACCCGGCCGCCCTGGCTGGTGATGGCCCCGGCGTTGGTAATGCTGGGGGCGATGAGGAACACGTCCCCCGCCCCGCCGCTGATGGCGCCGTAGTTGCGGATGGCGCCGCCCGCGCCCTCGAAGCGTAACCGCCCTTCCAGGAAGTCGCGGTCGGCGATGTTGAGCGTGGAGGCGAGAAAGCCCTGGGTGTCGATGACGCTGCCGGCGCCGAAGATGATCCCGTTGGGGTTGATCAGGAACACCCGGCCGTTGGAGCTCAGGGTGCCGAGGATGCTGGAGGGATCAATGCCGATGACGCGGTTCAGCACCGCGCTGGCGGCGTTCTGCTGCTGGAAGCGGGTGAGCTCCTCCCGCCCGATGGAGAAGCCCTGCCAGTTGATGATGGCGTTGGGGCTGTTGGTGACGGTGAGCCGGTTGCCCTGGGCCGCGAACTGGGCCTGGCCGTGCACGACCACCGGCCCGGTGGGATTGGCGAGGATGACGGGCGGCGCCACGCCCAGGGCCAGCCCCACCGCGAGGGCGAGCTGGGACGGGACGAAACAACGCGTGGCGCGCGGCCTGCGCCTCGGTTTTTCTTTTTGCATTTTTTCCCCCGTGCGCGCCACCCGCGTCCGGGTTGGCGCGCGGCACAGGCCACCGAATTATTTCTTCCCCACCCAGCGGGAACCGCCGAGGGGTCCGGCAATCCCCGCAGCGAAACGTCACGGAACCATAGTATTACCCCATCAACGTGTCAATCTTGCAGTGCGGTGCCTGAGTCTCCCCCCGTTTTCCGTGCCGACCAGAAATATCAAATCACATCAATGGCTTGAAGCGCATGCGGTGGGGCTTGTCGGCCTCGTCTCCCAAGCGCCGGCGCCGGTCTTCCATATAATCGGCGTAGTTGCCCTCGAACCACACCACCTGGCTGTCGCCCTCGAAGGCCAGGATGTGGGTGGCGATGCGGTCCAGGAACCAGCGGTCGTGGGAGATCACCACCGCGCAGCCCGGGAAGTCCAGCAGCGCCTGCTCCAGCGCCCGCAGGGTTTCCACGTCCAGGTCGTTGGTGGGCTCGTCCAGCAGCAGCAGGTTGCCGCCGGCCTTGAGCAGCTTGGCCAGGTGCACCCGGTTGCGCTCTCCCCCGGAGAGATCCCCCACCTTTTTCTGCTGGTCGGCGCCCCGGAAGTTGAAGCGGCCGACATAGCCCCGGCTCGGAGTCGTGTAGGCCCCCACCTGGATGATGTCCTGGCCGTTGGAGATTTCCTCCCACACGGTCTTGGTGTCGTCCAGGCTGTCCCGGCTCTGGTCCACATACCCGATCTTCACCGTGTCGCCGATGCGCAGGGTGCCGGCATCGGGCTGCTCGCGCCCGGTGAGCAGCCGGAACAGGGTGGTCTTGCCGGCGCCGTTGGCCCCGATGACCCCCACGATGCCCCCCGGGGGCAAGCGGAAGCTCAGGCCGTCGAACAGCAGCTTGTCCCCGTAGGCCTTCTTCAGTCCCTCGGCCTCGATCACCAGGTCCCCCAGCCGGGGTCCGGGCGGGATGTAGATCTCGTTGGTTTCGTTGCGGGCCTGGAACTCCTGGGATTCCAGGTCGTGGAAGCGGGCGAGACGCGCCTTGCTCTTGGCGTGGCGGCCCTTGGGGTTGGAGCGCACCCACTCCAGCTCCGCCTGCATGGCCTTGATGCGGGCCGCCTCCTGCTTGGCCTCGACCTCCAGGCGCGCCTCCTTCTGCTCCAGCCAGGAGGAGTAGTTGCCCTCCCAGGGAATGCCGTGGCCGCGGTCCAGCTCCAGGATCCAGCCGGCGACGTTGTCCAGGAAGTAGCGGTCGTGAGTCACGGCGATCACGGTGCCGGGATAGCGCTCCAGGAAATGCTCCAGCCACTCCACCGAGAGGGCGTCCAGGTGGTTGGTGGGCTCGTCCAGCAGCAGCATGTCGGGCTCGGAGAGCAGCAGCCGGCACAGGGCCACCCGGCGCCGCTCGCCGCCGGAGAGCCTGGTCACATCGGCATCCCAGGGCGGCAAGCGCAGGGCGTCGGCGGCGATCTCCAGCCGCCGCTCCAGTTCCCAGCCCTGCACCGCGTCGATCTTGCCCTGGAGTTCCCCCTGCTCTTCCAGGAGCTTGTTCATCTCCTCGTCTTCCATGGGCTCGGCAAAGCGGTCGCTGATGGCGTTGAAGCGGTGGATCAGCTCCAGGATGGCCGCGACGCCCTCCTCCACGTTGCCGCGCACGTCCTTCTTCGGGTCCAGGTGCGGCTCCTGGGGCAGCAGGCCCACGCGCAGGTTGGGCATGGGCATGGCCTCGCCGTCGTACTCCCTGTCCACTCCGGCCATGATCCTCAGCAGACTGGACTTGCCCGAACCGTTCAGGCCCAGCACCCCGATCTTGGCGCCGGGGAAGAAGCACAGCGAGATGTCCTTGAGGATGACGCGCTTGGGTGGCACGGTCTTGCTGACCCGGCTCATGGTGTAGACGTACTGGGCCATGGGAAATTGCCGCCTCCGGGGCGGTCTCAGATGGGAAAGCGGAGGATTATGCAGCAACCCGTGCGTCGGCGCACGGGCGGTACACCGCTAGTGGGACTTGCCGCGGTTGGGCAATTCGAACGGCAGCGACACCACCTCGATGCCCTCGTCCCGTAGATCGGTGACTTCCTCCCGGGAGGCGGTGCCGCGGATCTGGCGCTGCTCGGCCTCGCGGTAGTGGATGCGCCGCGCCTCGTCCGGAAAGTCGGAGCCCACGTCCTCGGTGTTCTCCACGATGTAGCGCACCAGCTTGGACAGCGCTTCGGTGGGCGGGCGCTTGCGGGTGCCCGCCCCGTAGTAGGCCTCGCCCCGCTCCTCAGCGGGATCGTCCGGTTCCGGCGATCGCACTGCACCGGAGGTGTGGACGTAGGAGGCCGAAACCACGCGCCGGGTGTCGCTGCTGCCGCACAGGGGGCATTCCACCAGTCCCTTGGAGGATTGGCGGGCGTATTCCGCCGCGGAGGCGAACCAGCCTTCGAAGCGGTGCTCCTGGTCGCAGGTCAGGTCGTAGATTATCAAGGGCGGGAAAATTGATTGGTTTCCGCAATGTTACCAGAACCCCGTTGACGGCGGCTTCGGCGACCGGCTGGACCACGGTTTCGCGGGTTCCCGCGCGGGATGGCGATCCGGATCCGCAATCACTCCAGCGCCTCGGATTACCCGACCGTGTGCTAAGTTGGGATTGAGAAGGCCAAATAACAATTACCCGCAGGCCGGGAAGCGCGCGTGCTTGCGGGCCGGAAGGGTGGAAGGAAGAGAAAATGGGGCACCCTATCACCATTCCCAGAACGGGGAGCAGCGGGCTGGCGTTCGTCGGCGAGTTGATCGATCGTTTTGCGGCTGCAAGCGCCGATTTGCCGCCCTCCTCCCTGGCACCCATTGATGAGGTGCGGCGAAGGCTCGAGGTCTACCTCTATCAAAGCGACGGCGGTGACTACGTGGTATGGGTGATTTGCCGAAACGAGCCGGGAGGCGAACTTCGGCGTTCGGATGCCTATGTGGGGAACCGGTCCGAGGATCTCATTCGTCAGCTTCGCAGTCAGGACTGCACCCACGCCATCCTCGAATTGGCTGTCGGTCGCGAGGGGGACGATCGAGACCTCCTGGAGCGAGAACTCATGGCTCACTGGGACAACGTTGTCCAACTGATCGAATTGTCGATCGAGGTCAGGGCAAGAACACGTTACTCGGTGGTCCAGGTCCATTAAGCCCGTCGCGCAGGGCCACAATCCGACACGGTCCAGTTTCGAGGCGCAGTGCCAATCCCAGGCCGGAGATCCGTCCCCGCGTCCAGGAAGGGAAGCCCGGTTGGCATCCGGGCTTTCTTTCGTTCGCGGCTGAAGCAACCTATGGGCGAATACGGGCAGACCGGCCGGCGCAAGGTGTTGGCTCGACGGCGGTGGCAATCGCCAACGTCCGCAGATTGGTACCCGGGGCGGGAATCGAACCCGCACGGCCAAAGGCCGAGGGATTTTAAGTCCCTTGCGTCTACCAGTTCCGCCACCCGGGCCTGGATGGGCAACAATCAATGGGAAAGGATAATGGAGGCGGGAGTCGGAATCGAACCGGCGTACACGGCTTTGCAGGCCGCTGCATGACCACTCTGCCATCCCGCCCTGGGTCCGGGCCGCCCGGCTCCACACCGGGCCGAAAAATCAAAAAAGGGAAAAACAGCGTCCGGCTCGCTTCGGGCCGAAGCCCGGTTACGCCGCCTGCGGCGCGATCCGCATTCTGTCTTTGCGGACCTGCGGCCGGGAACCTCTGTTTTCCCCTGGTAATCTGGAGCGGGAAACGAGTCTCGAACTCGCGACCTCAACCTTGGCAAGGTTGCGCTCTACCAACTGAGCTATTCCCGCAAAAAAGGAAGCGAAATTATAAGGTTCGTGCTGGCTTTGTCAAGAAAAGCGATGCCGGTAACCGGCCTCAGCGTCCCCAGACCTTGGGCAGGGCGATCCGCAGATAGTAGAACATCGACCACAGTGTAAGGACTGCGGCGAGGTAGATCAGCCAGGTGCCAACTACGAAGGCATTGATGCCCGGCGGAATCGGATCCTGGTAGAGCAGGAGTACGATCGCCACCATCTGGGCGATGGTCTTGATCTTGCCCAGAAAGGACACCGCCACGCTCTTGTGGTCGCCCGTCTTGGCCATCCACTCGCGCAGCGCCGAGATGGTGATCTCGCGGCCAATGATGATCACGGCGATGATGGGGTGCACGCGGCCGATGGCCACCAGCACCACCAGGGCGGTGGCCACCATGAGTTTGTCGGCCACCGGGTCGAGGAAGGCGCCGAAGGCGGACGTCTGGTTCAGGGTGCGGGCCAGCCAGCCGTCGAACCAGTCCGTAAGGGCCGCGAGGCCGAACACCGCCGTCGCCAGCAGATTCACCTCGTGGTGGGTCAGCCAGCCCGCGGGCAGGTAGAACAGCGCCACGAACAGCGGGATCAGCACGATACGCAGCAGGGTGAGGAGGTTAGGGGCGTTGAACGGCATGGCTCGCCGCGTCTAGTGCAATTGGTCGAAGATTCTCTCAGCGAGGGCGCGGCTGATGCCCTCCACCTTCTGCAGTTCTTCCACGCTTGCGGAGAGCACTCCCTTCAGCCCACCGAAGCGCGCCAGCAGCTTCTGCCGCCGCCGGGCGCCGATGCCTGGAATCTCCTCCAGCAGCGACCGGGTCCTCGCCTTGCCGCGCCGGGCACGGTGCCCGGAGATCGCGAAGCGGTGGGCCTCGTCGCGAATCTGCTGGACCAGATGCAGCCCGGGA
>DASTHR010000458.1:0-3055 GCA_035718105.1 Burkholderiales bacterium | reverse complement strand
GGCGACGACGGCCACCGCGAGCGCCGCCGCGGCGGCCGGCGCGCAGCAACAGGCGATCGCGCAGCAGCAGGCCGCCACCGCACAGCAACAGGCGGCGGTGGCCCAGCAGCAGGCCGCCGTGGCGCAACAGCAGGCCCAGGCGGCGCAGGCAAAGCCCGCCGCCGCACCGGCCATCGGCACCGTGGTGCCAGCATTGCCGGGCGGCTGCAAGCCGACCCCGGTCGGTGGCGTCGAGTACTACAATTGCGGCGACGTCTGGTACCGCACGGCGTTCCAGGGCAACAACCTGGTGTACGTGGTGCAGCCCAAGCCCTGATGTTCGGGGGTGCCCGGGCTTTCCATCAAAGGAGACAGCCATTGAATAGGAACTTCAACAGGCGCATCCCGGTCCTGCTGGCGGCGGCGCTGGTTGCCGCAGTGGCCGGTCCGGCTTGCGCGCGTGACCCCGGGATCAACCAGCCCGGAGCGGCCGGAGGGAGGGCCGGGGTCGGGGCACCCGGCGCCGGTGTTTACGACCCGGGCATCAACCAGCCCGGCCGTGCGGGCAATGTCGGCGGCGGGGCACCGGGCGCCGGCAGATGGGACCCCGGCATCAACCAGCCCGGCGCGGTCGGCAACGTCGGCGGCGGGGCGCCCGGGGCCGGCGTCTGGGACCCCGGACTGAATCAGCCGGGCGTCGCCGGCAATGTTGGCGGTGTGGCCCGGCGTTCGGTGCGCTACTGACGTTACGAACCCACCTTTTTTCAGGACTCAGGGTCCGGCGGCTCCATCGCCGGGGCCACCTCAGCGAAAGACAGGACGGAAACCGATGACTGACATGGCAGGCAAGGCACTGGGCGTTGTGCTTCTCGCGGCTTTTCTGGCGGGCGCCGCTTCCGCGCCGGCCCGGGCGGCGCGGACCGGGGACGGCCTGGACCGCAGCGTGCTCCCCATCGCGGAGCCGAAGCGTCCGCTCTACAAAGAGCTCGACGCGCGCAAGGTGAAGCCGCCCCCCCACTTCCAGGTCAAGGCCCCGGCGGGCGCACCGAACGTGGTGATCGTCCTGATCGACGATATGGGCTTCGGCGTCCCGGCCGCCTTCGGCGGTCCGGTCCCCATGCCGACCCTGGACCGGCTGGCGCGTAACGGGCTGCGCTACAACAACTTCCACACCACCGCCCTGTGCTCGCCCACCCGGGCCGCGCTCAAGGCCGGCCGCAACCATCACACGGTCAACATGGGCTTCATCACCGAGATGGCGACCTCGTTCCCGGGCGCCACCGGGCAGATACCCAATTCAACGGCGCCCCTGGCGGAGATGCTGCGGCTCAACGGCTACAGCACGGCGGCCTTCGGCAAGTGGCACGAGACCGCCTCCTGGGAAGCCAGCGTCTCGGGCCCCTTCGACCGCTGGCCGACCCGCCAGGGCTTCGACAAGTTCTACGGCTTCATCGGCGGGGAAACCAACCAGTGGGCGCCCTTCCTCTACGACGGGGACGCCCAGGTGGAGCTGCCGAACGATCCCAACTACCACTTCATGACCGACATGACGGACAAGGCGGTGGCCTGGATCAAGTACCAGAAGGCGCTGACCCCCGACAAGCCGTCGTTCATCTACTTCGCCCCCGGTGCCACCCATGCCCCGCACCACGTCCCCAGGGAGTGGATCGCCAAGTGGCAGGGCAAGTTCGACCAGGGCTGGGACAAGCTGCGCGAAGAAACGCTCGCCCGGCAGATCAGCCTGGGCATCGTGCCCCCGGGTACGAAGCTCGCGCCGAAGCCACCGGCGATCAAGGACTGGGACAAGCTCTCCGCCGACGAGAAGCGCCTGTTCGCGCGCCAGGCCGAGGTCTTCGCCGCCTTCGCCGATTTCACGGACCACGAGATCGGCCGCATGCTCAAGGCCTTCGAGGACGTGGGCGAGGCCGACAACACCCTGGTGTTCTACATCGCCGGGGACAACGGCACCAGCGGCGAGGGCGGCGAGAACGGCATGTTCAACGAGTACACCTATTTCAACGGCGTTCACGAGAAGGTGGAGGACATGCTGAAGCTCATCGACAAGTGGGGCGGGCCCGAGACCTACCCGCACATGGCGGCGGGCTGGGCGGTGGCGCTGAACGCCCCCTTCGGCTGGATGAAGCAGGTCCCCTCCGATTTCGGCGGCACCCGCAACGGCATGGTCGTGAGCTGGCCCAAGGGGATCAAGGCGAAGAACGAGATCCGCAGCCAGTTCGGCCACGTGATTGACGTTGCCCCGACCATCCTCCAGGCGGCGGGCCTGCCCGAGCCCCGGGTGGTCAACGGCACGAAGCAGATCCCGATGGAAGGCCGGAGCCTGATGGATTCTTTCGCCAATCCCAAGGCAAAGGGCCGGACAACGCAGTACTTCGAAATCGCCGGCAACCGGGCGATCTACCACGACGGCTGGTTCGCGCGCACCATCCACCGGGCACCCTGGGAGCCCAAGGGCCGTCACCCGCTCGACAAGGACGTGTGGGAGCTCTATGACGTCCGTTCCGACTTCAGCCTGTCCAATGACCTCGCCGCCAAGAACCCGAAAAAGCTTGCCGAGCTGAAGGCCCTGTTCATGACGGAGGCCGCGAAGTATCACGTGTTGCCCATCGACGACCGGGTGTTCGAGCGCCTCGATGCCAAGGCCGTGGGACGTCCGGATCTCATGAGCGGGCGCAACTCGCTCACGCTGGCCGAGGGCATGACCGGCATGATGGAGGCGGTGTTCATCAACGTGAAGAACCGCTCCAAGACCATCACCGCCGAGGTCGAGGTGCCGGCGGGCGGCGCCCACGGCACCATCCTCGCCCAGGGCGGGCGCTTCGGCGGCTGGTCGCTGTACGTGAAGGATGGCGTTCCGGCCTACGACTACAACTTCCTGGGCCTGCAGCGCTTCTCCCTGGCCTCCGCCAGCAAGCTCGCGCCCGGAAAATCCACCCTGGTATTCCAGTTCGACTACGACGGCGGCGGCCCCGCCAAGGGCGGCAAGGGCACCCTGTTCGTGAACGGCGAGAAGGTGGCCGAGGGGCGGATCGCGCACACCCAGGCCGGCATCTTCTCC
>DASTHR010000457.1:0-4836 GCA_035718105.1 Burkholderiales bacterium | reverse complement strand
GACAGCGGGAAATCAACGATGCGGAACTTGCCGCCGAAGGGCACCGCGGGCTTGGCCCGCCAGTCCGTAAGCTGCTTGAGCCGCGTGCCGCGACCACCCGCCAGCACCAAGGCGTAGGTATTCTTGGTGATCACGCTGATGAAGCGCGCCGACGCATCGGCCCTGGTGGAACGCTTTTCCTCGGAACGAAGTTTTTCTGAGCTGCTCATCTCCATCCCCATTTGGATGTATAAGTGATGCTGAGGTGGGTGTTAATTTAAAGTTATAATTCTTAATGTTATGAGACACGACCTCCCTCACAAAGTCAATCCGGCCGCCGCCGCGCTGATCCAGGGCAGGCTGCACGACCCACTCATGGTGCTCGGCGCGCACGGCGCGCCGGGCGCGGCCGTGTATCGCGTGTTCCGGCCGGACGCGGCCAGGGCCTGGCTGAACACCGGAGCCGCGTACGAGCCGATGCGCCGCGTTCACGACGCCGGACTGTTCGAATGGAAGGGCGCGGCCCCGCCGCCACGTCCCGCGCGCCTGCGCTACGAAGGCCAGGGCGCCACCTGGGACGAGGTGGATGCCTACGGCTTCGAGCCGCGCATCTCCGACCACGACCTGTATCTCTTCAACGAGGGGCGACTCACTCAGGCTTACCTGATGCTGGGCGCGCACCCTGAGGAACGCGACGGCGTGGCGGGCGTGCGCTTCGCCTGCTGGGCCCCCAACGCCGAGCGGGTGAGCGTGGTGGGGGAGTTCAACCACTGGGACGGGCGGCGCCATCCCATGGTGTCCCGGGGCGCGAGCGGGGTGTGGGAGTTGTTCATCCCCGGCATCGCCGCCGGCGCACTCTACAAGTTCGAGCTGCGGGGGCGCCATGGCGGACGGGTATTCGCGAAGTCCGATCCCTATGCCCAGGCCACGGAAATCCGGCCCGGCACCGCCTCGCGCGTGCGCGCCGGCCTCGACCATGCCTGGGGCGACGTCGAGTGGATGGAGCGGCGCGCAAGATGGGACTGGCTGCACGCCCCACTGAACATCTACGAACTGCATGCGGGCTCCTGGCGCCGCCACCCGGACGGGACACTCTATTCCTGGCGTGAGCTGGCGGAGCACCTGATCCCCTACGTGGTCGATCTGGGTTATACGCATCTGGAGCTGCTGCCGGTGACCGAGCACCCCCTGGACGAGTCCTGGGGCTACCAGACCACCGGCTATTTCGCTGCCACCAGCCGCCATGGCGCCCCGGAAGATCTGAAATTCTTCATCGACCGCTGCCACCAGGCGGGCATCGGAGTGCTCCTCGACTGGGTGCCGGCGCACTTCCCCCGGGATGAATGGGCGCTCGCCCACTTCGACGGCACCGCCCTTTACGAGCACGAGGACCCGCGTCTCGGCCAGCACCAGGACTGGGGCACCCTGATCTTCAATTACGGCCGCAACGAGGTGAAGAGCTTCCTGCTCTCCTCGGCGCGCTACTGGCTGGCGGAGTTCCACGTGGACGGCCTGCGGGTGGACGCCGTGGCCTCCATGCTCTACCTGGATTACTCGCGCAAGGCGGGCGAGTGGCTGCCCAACCGCTACGGCGGGCGGGAAAACCTGGAGGCCATCGCCTTCCTCCAGGAACTGAATGTCATGACCCACGAGCAGTTTCCCGGCGCCCTGACCCTGGCCGAGGAGTCCACCGCATGGCCGGCGGTGTCACGCCCGGTGCACCTGGGCGGCCTGGGATTCTCCATGAAATGGAACATGGGGTGGATGAACGACACGCTCGCCTACATGCGCCACGACCCGGTGTACCGGCGCTACCATCACGACCGGCTTACCTTCGGCCAGCTCTACGCCTACACGGAGAACTTCGTGCTGCCCATGTCCCACGACGAGGTGGTGCACGGCAAGGGCTCGCTGCTGGGCAAGATGCCGGGGGACGCCTGGCAGCAGTTCGCCAACGTGCGACTGCTCGCGGCCTACCAGATGACCAGTCCGGGCAAGAAGCTCAACTTCATGGGCAACGAGTTTGCCCAGGGCCCGGAGTGGAACTCGGGCTGGGAACTGGAGTGGCCGGTGCTGGGCATCCGCTGGCATGCCGGGGTCCAGGCGATGTGGCGCGACCTGAACCGCCTGTACCGGGAGCTGCCGGCGCTGCACGACCTGGATTTCTCCACCGAGGGTTTTTCCTGGATCGACTGTCACGACGCCGACCAGTCGGTGATCAGCTTCCAGCGCCGCGCCCGGGACGGCTCGTTCGCGGTGGTGGCGCTGAATTTCACGCCGGTGCCGCGGGCCGACTACCGCATCGGCGTGCCCCGGGCCGGCCGCTACCGCGAGGCCTTCAACAGCGACTCAGCGTTCTACGGCGGCAGCAATCTGGGCAACGGCGGCGGCCTCCAATCCATAGGCAGGTCCTGGATGGGGCTGCCGGATTCCCTGCAGATCACGCTGCCGCCACTCGCCTGTGTGATTCTGGTGCCGGAGGGATGAGCGCCGAATGCCTTGGCCACGCGAGCTCCGGGACCGGCAGGAGGAGAAATCCCGAACAGTTGGCGCCATGGACGCAGCGGAGTCGGGAGATCCCTCCGGTACGCAAGTTCGCTTTCCTCTGATTCCCCTTTGAGCGCCGTGGCCGGGAACCCTGCCTTTCCCCATGCCTGACTCGCTGCAACCGTTCGTGTTCGAGGGCGCCGGGGTGCGCGGCGGCATCGTGCACCTGGGCGCCACCTGGCGCGCGGTGCTGGAGCGGCGCCAGTATCCCCACGCCCTCAGGGAAGTCCTGGGGGAACTGATGGCGGCCTCCGCGCTGCTGGCCTCCAACCTCAAGTTCACCGGCTCCATGATCATGCAGATGCAGGGCAGCGGCCCGGTGAGCATCCTGGTGGTGGAGTGCAGCGGCGACCTGGAGATGCGCGCCATGGCCCACTGGCAGGGGGACCCCGGTGGCCCGCTGCCGCTGCTGCTCGGGGGCGGACGCTTCGTGATCACCCTGGATCCCGCCGAGGGCCGGCGGAAATACCAGGGCGTGGTGGCGCTGGACGGAGACACGGTGGCCGACGTGCTGGCCCACTACATGCACAGCTCCGAGCAGCTGGAAACCCGCTTCTGGCTCGCCGCGGACGGCGATCAGGCCTGCGGGATGCTGCTCCAGCGCATGCCTCACGCGGGGACAGCCGACCCCGAAGCCTGGAGCCGCGCCCTGGCCCTGGCGGGGACGCTGGGGCGCGGCGAACTGCTCGCCACGCCCGCCGCAACGCTGGTGCGGCGCCTGTTCCACGAGGAGGACGTCCGGGTCTTCCCCCAGCGGCCCGTGTCGTTCCGCTGCTCCTGCTCCCGCGAGCGCGTCATCGCCATGCTGCGCATGCTGGGCCAGGGCGAAGTCAGCAACGTGGCTGTCGAGCAGGGCAAGGTCGAGGTGAACTGCGAGTTCTGCAACCGGCACTACACCTTCGACCGGGTGGACGTCGAACAGATCTTTGCCGCGGAGACGCTGGTGCCCCCGCCCTCCTCCCGCCATTGACGCCGGCCAGCGCCAGTTGACGACTCAGGATCGCTCGCCAGGCCCGTATCGGGGCGCTGCCCGGATCACCCGCCGGCACTTCGCCGCCGCCCCGCTTTGGACATGCGTGGCAGCGCTGCTGATGGGGCTGGCTGGATGCTCGGAACCAGAGCCCCCCCTGAAAGTGGGCACCTATCCCTGGCCCGGCTTCGCCACCCTCAACTACGCCAAAGCCAGCGGGATGACGGACCCCCGGCACCTTACGCTGATGGAATTCGGCAGCGCCCGGGAGGCGATGGCGGCATTCCGCTCCGGCGTCGTGGATGCGGCCGGAATGACCCTGGACGAAGCGCTGACGCTGACGAACGGCAAGCACGACTTCCGTATCGTAATGGTGTTCGACTTTTCCGCGGGAGCGGACGTGCTGCTGGCGCGCCCCTCCATCACCACGCTGCGGGACCTGCGCGGCAAACGCGTAGGCGTGGAAGCCGGGGCGGAAGGCGATTACATCCTGAGGCGGATCCTCGAGATCGCCCGGTTGCAGCTGGAGGACATCCAGGTCATCGACCTGCCCCTGGACCGGCACCTCGAGGCTTACCGGAAGAAGGAAGTGGATGCGGTGATCACCTTCGATCCGGTGCGCATACAGATCCTTTCGACCGGGGCGCGGGAGCTGTTCTCGACCCGCAGCATCGCCAGCGAGATCATGGATGTCCTGGTGGCGCGGGAGGAGGCGATCAAGACCCGCCCCCGGGCCATCTCGGAACTGGTGAACGCGCATTTCGAGGCAGTGGAACGCATCCGCGCGCAACCGGGGACGGCGGCCCAGGAGGTAGCGCCCCGCTTCGGGCCGCCCGGCGAGGTCCTGGAGGCCTGGCGGCTGATCGAGTTTCAGGGACGCATCGCCAACCAGCGCCTGCTGAGCGGGGGCGGCATCCTGCCGGTGATGGAGCGGGTCCACGCCGTGGTGTTCCGGACCCGGCTGCAGGGCAGGAAGCTGGATGCGGCTTCACTCGTCGATGACCGTTTCGTGCGGAGCGCGCAACCGTGACCGCGGGGGCGCACCCTGGCGGCGCGGCGGTCCAGCCCGCGCACCCGCGCTGGCTCGCCGCGGCACCCGTGGTGTTCGTGGTCCTGTGGAGCTCGGGCTTCGTCGGCGCCAAGCTGGGCCTGCCCCACGCGGAGCCGCTCACGTTCCTCGCGCTGCGCTTCGCTCTGGTGGTGAGCATCATGCTCCCGGTGGCGCTGTTCATGCGCGCTCCCTGGCCGACGCGACCCGCCGACGCGGGGCATATCGCCGCGGCCGGCCTGCTGGTCCAGGCCGGCTACCTCTCCGGGGTGTTCTGCGCCATCCACCAGGG
>DASTHR010000456.1:0-10966 GCA_035718105.1 Burkholderiales bacterium | reverse complement strand
GCCGACGATCTCACCTCCAACCAGGAAGTGGTGGTAAAGAACATCGGCCCGCAGCTCTCCAGGGTGGCGGGCATCGAGGGCGCGACGGTGCTCGGCACCGGCCAGGTGGTGCTCATCATCAACCCGGTCCACCTCGCGGCGCGCGGTGAGCTGCTGCACGCGGCGCCCGCCCGCGCCCCGGAAGCCCCCGAGCGCCCCGCGGCGGCGGCACCGGTGGTGATGGTGGTGGACGACTCCCTCACCGTACGCAAGATCACCGGGCGGGTGCTCGCCCGCGAGGGCTACCAGGTCATGACCGCCAAGGACGGGCTCGACGCCCTGCAGCAGGTGGAGGAGACCGTGCCCGACGTCATGCTGGTGGACATCGAGATGCCCCGCATGGACGGCTTCGACCTCACCAAGCACCTGCGCTCCAGTCCCCGCACCGCCGCCGTGCCCATCATCATGATCACCTCGCGCACCGCGGAGAAGCACCGCACCTACGCCAGGGAGCTCGGCGTGGACGTCTACCTCGGCAAGCCCTACCAGGAAGAGGAACTGCTGCACCACGTCGCGGGATTCGTGAAGCGGCGGCGACCGGCCGCCTGACCGCAGGCCCGGCACCCGCCGTCGGCAATGCGCAGCCGAGCGGCTGCGCCCTGTTGAACCGCCTGCCGCCGCTGCCCGGTCCGCCCCGTCAGCCCGCCCCCGGGATTGACGCGGGAAAGCGCAGGATGAAGGTGGTGCCCTTGCCGGGCGCGCTCTCCACGCCGATGGTGCCGCCATGCAGTTCGACGATGGACTTGGCGATGGCGAGGCCCAGCCCCGTTCCCTCGGCGAAGGCGCGCCCCGCCTCCGAGCGGTAGAAGCGGTCGAAGACGCGCGGCAGCACCTCCGGCGCCATGCCGGGACCGGTGTCGCGGATGGAGACGACCACCTGGCCGTCGTCCGGGCGGCTGATGGCGAGGACGATCCGCCCGCCCTCCGGCGTGTGGCGCAGGGCGTTGGAGACGAGGTTGGTGATGGCGCTGCGGAACAGGGTCCGGTCCGCATCCATTCGCGCCTCGCCCTCGCACTCAATGGTGACGCCCTGGTCCTCCGCCAGCACCTCGTGGAAATCCCGCACCGCCTCGAGTTCCTCCCGCACATCAATGGGCACGGGCTCGATTCTGGTTCGTGGGTCCTCGGCGCGGGCCAGGAACAGCAGGCCGTTGATCAGCCGCGCAAGACGGTTGTATTCCTCGAGGTTGGATTCCAGGATTTCCCGGTACTCCTCGGGCGTTCGTTCCGCGGACAGCCCGGCCTCGGCATCGTTCATGAGGATGTGGATGGGCGTTCGCATCTCATGGGCAAGTTCTGACGAGAACCGCGACAGCCGCGCGAAGGACTCCTCCAGGCCGTCGAGCATGACGTTGAAGCCCTCGGCGACGGTCCTCAGCTCCCGGGGCCACTGCGACGGGTCGAGGCGCTCGTGGAGGTGGCTGGGGGTGATCCGCTTGGCCGCGAGGGCCATCTCCCGCAGCGGCCGCATCCTGCGGTGGATGAAGTAAATGCCGATCGTGGCGAAGAGCAGGGTGCCGAAAACCAGCACCGCCACCGAGCGTGACTGGTAATTGCGCAGCAGGGTTTCCTCCACGGTGTCGTCGAACGCCACCTGGATCACCTTGAGTCTGCCGTCTTCGGTCCTTCCCAGCGCCGACACCACCCAGTAATCCCGTCCCGCGGACGACCTCCAGCCATGCAATTCCGCCTGCTTTTCGGCAATGGCCATCGGGGGCGGAAAGATCGATGTCGGAATGAGTTCCGCCATGCCCGGGGTCTGGATCATCACGCCCCCCTGCTGATCCAGGATCCGGGTGAAAAATATGGAGTGCTGCCCGGGCGCGTAGACCCCGCCCTCCCACACCACTTCATGCATGAGTTCCTCGAGGCGCAGGCCGGGATCGTCCGCATGCTCCCCGAGGATGGTGCGAATCGAGTGAATCTTGGCGCTCAGGAGGTGCTGGTCGTCCAGCTCCAGGGTGTGCGTCACCGAGAAGTAAAGGAAGCCGGTGGAGAACAGCAGCAGCAGGGAAACGGACAGGGTGTAGAACACCGCAAGCCCGGCGGTGATGGACAGCCCGCCGCTCCGGCGCTTCGGCGAAACGGCTGCCGCCATTTCAGCGTTCCTCGATGACATAGCCCAGCCCGCGGGCGGAGTGGATGAGTTTCCTGTCGAACGGGTCGTCCACCTTGGCGCGCAGGCGACGGATGATCACATCCACGACATTGGTGTCGCTGTCGAAGTTCATGTCCCAGACCTGCTCGGTGATCAGGGTCCGCGACAGGATTTCTCCCTGGCGCCGGGCGAGCAGGGAAAGCACGCCGAACTCCTTGGCGGTGAGGTCGATGCGCCGGCCGGCGCGGATCACTTTGTGGCGCAGGAGGTCGATCTCGAGGTCGGCGATGCGCAGCGTCTGATCCTGCCGCACTTGGCCGCGGCGCAGGACCGTGCGCACGCGCGCGAGCAACTCGGAAAAGGCAAACGGCTTGACCAGGTAATCGTCGGCGCCGAGTTCGAGGCCCTTGACCCGGTCGGCCACGCTGTCGAGCGCGGTGAGGAACAGAACCGGCGTCTGCCGGTCCTGGAGCCGCATCCGGGACAGAATGGACCAGCCGTCCCACTGCGGCAACTGGACGTCGAGGATGACGAGATCGTAGCTGGAGGTGGTAGCGAGATGCAGGCCGTCGGCGCCGTTGGTCGCGAGGTCCACCACGAAGCCGCACTCGCCGAGTCGCCGGCGCAGCGAGTTGGCCGTCTTCGGCTCGTCTTCAACCAGCAGTATCTTCATGGCGAAAAACAGACTTGGGCACGGGGTCATTATAGACCCGAGGGTTTGTCGGCAGCCGCGGGCGCTGCTGCCCGCATGCATCAATAAATGGGGGTGCAATCCAGGCTGGCATTGCACCCCCTACCCCAGTGTGCTCCGGGTGAAGGGAGGTTTCACCCGGAGGTTCTTGTTGTTGTTATTCGACCCGCACGATTCCCCACAGCCCGCCGACGCCCCCGAAGCCGGCGCGGTCGCGGAACAGGTAGTCGCCGGCCACTCCCCCCCCGCCGCCCGCCGAGGGCAGCACCAGGTCGAAGTGGGCGTAGGGGGTGATGCTCTCCTGGGCGCCCTGGTGGAACGACTGGCGGTTGTCCCCCAGCGCCCGGGACGCCACTTCGGCGACCGCGCACTTTCCGGGTATGCCGTACGCGGCGGAGCCCGGACACACGTATGGCGCACGCTGCCATAGATGGCCGTGCAGGGTGAAGGTGGTGCCGCGGGTGGTCCCGTGGGGCACCCCCACGTGCATCCGGAACGGCTGCCCCGCCCGGGCGGTGAAGACCGGGGTCACCGGATCGCCCCCGACGCCAGCCAATGCGTTGCTGAACGCCTCGTGCACGTTCGCCACGCCGCCGAAGCCGCCGCTCTCGTTCCCGAAGGGGGCGTTGGGCGCCACCTGGAAGCGGAACCACATGGGCTCGGTGCCGTAGTTCACGGCCATGTTGGTGCTCTCCTGGCTGTCCTCGGGAATGCCCAGCCCCAGTCCGTTCAGGTGCTCGACCGGAGCGCCGCCGGCGTAGTGCTGGGTCAGGGCCTTCTGGATCACCACCGAGAAGTCGCGGAACTCGTCCGGCTTTCCGGCGTTGACCGTTGCCGAGGCGCGGGTGAGCCGGGTTCCCGCCAGGTCCTGATGGTCCGGCCGGGTATCGGTCTCCGCCCAGCTTGCCTTCGGCGGCAGGATGACCCCCGCACCCACCAGGGACTTGCTGCCCTGCTTGATGCGGTCGGCCGGAGCGAGGTTGAACCCGCCCAGTTCCACGGGCGTGGCCACGAGGTCGGCCTGGTTCGCGACGCCGTTGAGGGCCCGCGCCGGCCCCGACAGGCTGAGGTCGCCCGCGTACCACTGGAAGGTGCCCACGCCCCCCGGCGCCACCGTCTGCGCCGGGTTGCCGCCCACGTTCGCCCCGTCGCTCTTGGTCACGTCATAGGCCACGAGTTGCGGATGCAGGCCCACATGGCTGGACGGCCGAACCAGGTTCAGGTTGAAGGTCGTGGAGCCGCGCGGGTCGTCCCGGTCACGCTTGGCCACGCCCTGCAGCATGGTGAAGGTGGCGAGATCCGGGGCCAGCGCCGGCAGGCGATTGCGCAGGGTAAGGTTCACGCATTCGCCGGCCGCTGCCCGCAGCACCAGGGGCTCCACCGGCGCGGTGGACTTGAGCCGCACCGGGCAGCCCATGTTGCGCACGCCGCCCCGCTGGCAGTCCCGCAGGCCGGGGTTGGCCGGCTCGAGGTCGTCGGTCCTCACGAACATCATCGCCGTCGGGTCGTGCAGCGGGCCGGTGTGGGCGCCCTCGATGAAGGGCCGCACGCCGGGCAGCGGGGGCGCGACAGGCTCCCGCGGCACGTCGGTGCTGCGGGGGTTGTACACCAGCGTGCCGCCCGCCGGGTTGAGCGCCCCGCCCTCGTGCAGCGTGGCCACCCGCGCATCCACGGGAATGATGCTCACGCCCATGGCGTTCGGCAGCACGTCGTTGGCCAGCACCGCCGTGACGTCGTAACTGCGGCTCGGGTTCGGCTTGCCGTCCGCCCCTTTCTTCGGGCACATGCCATTGAAGTCCGCACCGTTCGCCAGCCGCAGCGGCTTCGGGTTCGAGGGCAGGCTGAACAGGTCGCTGCGCAGCGCGTCATAGACCCGCATCAGGCCCCAGGTGCCGCTCCAGAATCCGTCGTTGCCGCCGTTGATGGTGTACAGGTAGTCCGCCGTGGTGGGCGCCGCGGCGGTGCTGGTGATCACCGGCGTGGACAGGGTGAACTGCTCGGAGATGCCCGCCGCCTGGCTGTTGCGCCAGCCGGAATTCCTGGCCGCCCCATGCCCCGAGCCGGCCTGCAGCCACTTCACGCCGTGGATGGTGGCGTTGTTCTCCTCCTCCTGGCCGCCGGCCTGGATCTTCACCCGCACCATGTCGCCGGAGTACGCGCGGATCATGGGGGTGAAGGGATCGCCGGGAAGCACCCCAGCCGCGTTGATGGGGGGCGGGAACACGGTGCCGTCGATGCTGGCGCCGGCAGCGGGCTGCGAGTTGAGCGCCGCAATCCTGCGGTCGGTGCGCGACTGGAACGCGAACGCGAGGTCGCCCGCGAGTCCGTCCGCCTGGCTGCCGGGCTTGCCGTCGGGCCCGGGCCGGGCGGGATCGTAGACCCGCAGCGCCACGGGCTCGATGCGGTAGTTCACCACCAGCAGGCCCGGGTCCTGCAACGAAATCGCCTGCGGGCAGGGCCGCGGAGCCCCGCCGGGACAGAGCCGGTGCTCCACCACCAGGTCCGGGAAGGGATTGCCGGTGAGCAGATCGGTGATCTGCTCCCGGTTGGGCGGATTGATGGTGCGCCGGAACGTGTTCTCCAGGCCCGGCGCCGTCACCAGCCCGCTGGTGTCGATGTGCGCGTGCACGGGCACCCCCTGCTGGTCGGCGCCGACATACACGCCGGCCTCGTAGGCATGCTGGAAGTCGCTGAACTCGAAATAGAACTCCCGGAAGCTCTGCTCCGGCCGGGCGGTCAGGATCGCCGCCTGCCAGCTCGTCGGGCCGCCGTCCTCGCGGGTCTTGGCCAGGGCGCCGTCAAAGGCGGGCGCGCCGGTGGCGGGATCGTAGCCGAGTTGCTGGCCGGTCTCGTTGTGCACCCACTTCGAACCCGCCGGCTCGGTGAGCATGGTGGAGTACAGCCCGATCTGCTGGTGCGACGAGGGCCCGTAGTGGTCATGGCTGAAGATGATCCCCAGGCCGCGATCCACGTGGGCGACGTTGAGCACCGGGTCGGCGAACCAGCGTTGCAGGGTGGTGCGCGCGCCCTTCCACAGCTCCCGCATCCGGGGCGAAGGGGCCGCGGCGTCGAAGTAGGGATGGCCCTGGGCCACCAGAGGGGTGTTGGCCGGCCGGCCCAGGCTGTCGGAAGGATTGCCCGCGCCGGAGGGGTTGTGGCGGTTGAAGGCCTCGATGCGCTCCTGCACCTTGCCGGGAGACAGGGTTCCGTCCTCGTAGTTCCAGCCGTTGGCCGCGCCGTCCGCGGTGGTCAGGTCCCACTTCGGCAGGTGGATGTGCTGGCCGATGATGTCGGTCGGGGTCCGCACCTGATAATCGTCCAGCTCGTATTCCTTCGGCACCAGGTTGGTGTGCTGGTACATGGCGCAGTCCAGGGTGTTCATGCGGAACACCAGGGGCTCGGGCGGGCGCCGCTTATCGATGGTCGGCACCGCGTCCTCCCAAAGCGAGACGATGCGCTGCTGCGGATAGTGGTAGCCGGTCTTGTTCAGCACCGCATCGAACTGGATGTTGGCGGCCTTGTAGACCCGGGGCCGGTCGGCGGTGAACACCGAGGTGCCGACGCCCACGAACTGCCCGGGGGTCGAGGCAAACCACTGCCCCGGGCCGGCGTCGGAGGTGAGCCGCTTGCCGTGGTCGTCGACGCAGGGCTCGTTGTAGGGTGCGCCGGCCATGGGCGGCGCACCATTGGTCACGAAGTCGCCCGGAGCGGTGCTGCCGTCCGGGAACACCACGGTGCTGGGGTGATTGCGCAGCGCGTGGTAGGCCATGGCCACCTTCTCCAGGTCGGTGCCCTCCTCGGGGAAGAACACGGCGCGGGCGCTGGCGATCTCCTTGGCGAAGGACAGGCGGTTGATGTCATTGACCGCCAGCGTGCCCCCCGCCCGGCCACCGTCCACCGAGTGCCGCGGCAGTCCGCCGTCGAAGCCGCCGGCCTGCGCCGGATCGAGGGCGGCGTAGATCTGCACGCCGTTCACGGTCTCGCCGCTGGCGCGCAACGCGGCCGCCTTGGCGGCATCCAGCATGTCCAGGGGCGGCGTGGGCGGACGCTGGCCGACGATGCCGCTGCCGCAGGAGGACAGGCCGCCCGCCAGGTCGCGGACCTCCCCGCCGCAGTCCATGCCGGCGATCCAGAAGGGATAGCCGGGATTGACGTTGCGGTCGATGACGTTCACCTGGGCGGAGTCCGCGATGCCGTCGTGGTTCACATCCTTGGCCACCACCTCGACCCGGCCGGGCATGGGCGCCATGGGCTTGCCGGGCAGCGGCACGATGGCGGGAATCGGGGTCCCCGCCAGCACCTCGCCATCGGGCAGCGCCCGCACGCCCGGCGCCGGCGTGCCGTTGCCGAGGCCGATGCCGCCCTGCGCGTAGGACGCGTGGAAGCCGGAGGGGCCGCCGCTCGCGGCCAGCGGGGTCCCGGTTTCCAGCACGTCGTGCACCCGCCACAGGTACCACATGCCCATGGCAAAGTGGGGATAGAAGTGGCAGTGGAAGATGGCGTCGCCGGAGGTCTTGTTGCGGTTGCCGGAGCCGCCGAAATTGATCTCGTAGGTGTAGCCCGCGCCCGGGCCCAGGCCCTGGGCATCCAGGTAGTTCGAGTCGTCGTCGGAGGCGCTGTACAGCCACTGGTGGTTGTGCAGGTGGAAAATGTGCTGTTCCTTGCCGTTGTGCAGGTTGCGGAACTTCACGAAGTCGCCGGTGTAACTGTGGTGGATGTTGGAGGGGTCCTCCGGGTAGAGGGCGAAGTTCGCCTTCGGCCCGGTCATGGAGCAGAGGCTTCCCCCCAGCGAATTGGGGCCGCAGAACTCCAGCCCGACGTTCGCCGGCACGTCCACCAGCACCGCGGGATCACCCACCGCGAAGGCGGTGAGGAAAAACTCCTCGTAGGAGCAGTCGAGGCAGTCGTGCATCGGCCCCACGCCCAGACGGTTGGCGATGATCTCGGATCCGATGCCGCCGGAGCCGTAGTTGATCATGAACGCGTCCTTGACCCCCGCCAGAACGTAGGAGAACACCGGGTCGAGGTCGTAGAAGCCCGGGAACGCCTGCCCCGCCGCCACCTCGTCATGGAAATACGAGGCGAACTCGCGAAACGGCTCCAGCCGGTTGGGCACGGTGGGGTTGCGCAGGCCCACGCTCTCCAGCGGATAGGTGGCGGGCGGGAAGCTGCCGTCGGGATTGGGCCCCATGATGATGGCGTTGATGTCGGAGTGGACCAGCTCGCCGTCCACGCACTTGCCCCCCGAGGCGGCGGCGGCCGCGGGGGTGCATTGCATGTGGATGACGGGCAGCCCGGCCTTGCCCTCGCTCACCCAGGGCTCCACCGCCGGGTAGAGCGCCTCGTAGTCGATCACGGGCTGGCCCCCGGGGGCTGTGCCCCGGGTGGCGAGCCGCATTTCCTCCTCCGTGATCTGGCTGCGGTAGGGCCTGCCGCCCCTGGGCTCCACCATGACTGCGCCGAACAGGCCGTTCGCGGTGTTGCCCTGCAGGCCCTCGCTGCCGAAGGGGGCGCCGCTGCTGTTCACCTGGAACACGCCCTCCTTCTCGGCGTAGAGGGTGAACGTCCGCGTGCCGCCCTGGGGCACGAGGCTGTTGGGGTTGCGGCCGACGTAGGAGCTGTCGTCCTCGATGCCGTTCACGAGCTGCATGCCCTCGGCGTTGAAGCCGGCCCAGCGGCCGCGCACCTGCTCGTCGACTACCACCGGGCACTTCTGGAACCCCGGGAGCGGTCCCCCGGGGCAGTTGGGCGCCGGCGCCAGCTCCGCCGGATTCGTCGGCTCGCGGGACGGGTTCGGACCGGGCGCAAGCAGGTTCTGCAGCGTGACCTTCAGGCACTCGCCCTCGGCCACGCGCAGGGTCATCGGGCGCGGCCGGAGGTCCGGACGCAGCGCCACCTTGCCCGGCACCGCCCCTGACGGATCGGCGGCCAGCGTCCTGCGCGTGTCCGTGTTGATCACGTTGCCCGCCAGCGCGTAGATCATGCCGTTGGGGTTCTGAGCGCCGAGGCGGTTGAAGGTGAGCGCCTGGTCCAGGACCACCACATTGGCGGTGACGGTCCGGGTGCACTGCACCGCCGCCAGCGCCGACAGCGGCAGCAGCAGGCTGGCGCCAAGTAGCAGGGCGGCTGCCGCGCGGGGCCGGGCTGCGACCCCGCGCGGTGCTCTGCCTTCTCCCCGCTCCTTGTTCGGGCCGAGCCTGCGGGTCAGGTCATCACTCAAGGAATGGCGCTTACTCGTAGTCATTTCCGTTTCTCCTCATCGTCCGGGGTTACTGGATGGTGATCGGGAAGCCGAGCACCACCCCGCCGCCGGACGACTCGATGCTGATGGTCGTCTGCGTGCCGGGGGGAACCTGGGCCGGACGATCCCGGAACGCCCAGGCACCGCCCGCGTTCACGGTCGCCGTGCCCACCACCGGGCCGGCGAGGGTCGAGCCAAGGTGGATGGTGATGGTGTTGCCCGTCACCGAACCGGCGCCGGTGATGCGCCACTGGTTCGGGTTAAGCAGGAACACCGCGTCAGCCACCGCCACCGTGTCCACCGCGGCGGCGTCCACCGTCACCGCCACAGAGGCGACGGCCGTTCCGCCCGCGCCGTCGGAGACCGTGTAGGTGAAGCCGTCGCTGCCGGCGAAGTTGGCGTTCGGCGTGTAGCGCACGGTGTTGTCGGCATTGATGGCCACGCCGCCGTTCGCGCCCTGGGTCACCGCGGCCACCGTCAGCGGATTGGCGTCCACGTCGGTGTCGTTGGAGAGCACCGCGATGGTCACCGACGAATTCGGCCCCACGGTCGCCGTGTCGTTCGCCGCCAGGGGGGCGTCGTTCACCGGCGTTACGGTCACCGACACCGTTGCCGAGGCGCTGCCGCCCTGGCCGTCGGAGACGGTGTAGCTGAAGCTGTCCGCGCCGTTGAAGTTGAGCGCCGGGGTGTACGTGAGCGTGTTGTCCGCGTTGGCCACCACCGCGCCGTGGGCGCCCTGGGTCACCGCGGTCACGGCGAGGGCGTTGCCGTTGGCGTCCGTGTCGTTGGCCAGAACCGCGATGGTGACGGCGGCTTCCTCAGGCGTTGCCGCGACGTCGTTCACCGCCACCGGCGCGACATTGCCGGCCGGCAGCACGGTCACGGTCACCGTGCCGGTGGCGGTCGCGAGGCCGTCGGAAACGGTGTAGGTGAAGCTGTTGGTCCCGGAGAAGCCGGCGCTCGGCGCGTAGGTGACGGAACTGTCCTGGTTGATCACCACCGTGCCGTTGGCGGGCTGGGTCGCCGCGCTGACCGTCAGCACGTTGCCGTCGATGTCGCTGTCGTTGGCCAGCACCGGGATCACCACCGGCACGCCGGCGGGGGTGCTGGCGGAGTCCGCCCGCGCGGTGGGCGGCGTGTTGCCCCCGGCGGTATCGGTGCAGGCCAGAATCACGGGGTTGACGGGGTCGATGCCGAGGAAAGGCGGATCAGCCGGCGGCCATGCGAGCAGGCTGGCGTCACCGTTGAAATTGAACCCAGGGCTGCCGTCGGGGAGCGTCACCTGCGTCACGTAGGACAGGATGCGGTTGCGCGAATCCGAGAGCAGGCTCGCGGTGAAGTTCGGATCGGTGTAGCTGCCGCTCGGCACCAGGGCCTGGGTGCGGGGATCCAGCGCCTCGAAGGGGAACGGATCCAGCGGCTGCGCAGTCGTCTCGCAGTCCGGGATGCCGTCGGGCACGCCGGTGGGGCCGGTGGTGTCGATGCAACCACCCGGCGACAGCCTGCGGTCCAGGTTCCAGGGGATGCCGGAGAAGCGGAAAGGCTTGTTCATCTGGTTCAGGTCGATCTCGTTCATCTCGGGAAACGCGATGCCGCCGAGGTTGACGCCGAAGGGGAACAGGTACTGGCCGTTGGTGGCCTCGTTGCCGCTGACGTCGATGCTGACCAGCGGCGTGCCGCCGGGCTGCAGGCTCGCGAACTTCTTGCCGGTGCGCGCCTGGATCTCATGGGGAATCGGGCTCAGGATGCCCAGCATCTCCCGGGTGTTGAACGCACCGCCGGGGCAGAAGCCGGTACCCATTCTCGGGTCGGCGAGCAGGTGGGCGCAGGGGTTGAGCCGCCCGTCGGCGCCCACGATGAAGTCCACGTCGTGGCGGATCTTGAAGATGTCGGCGCC
>DASTHR010000455.1:0-3045 GCA_035718105.1 Burkholderiales bacterium | reverse complement strand
GCCTGGCGCTCCTCGCGCGCTACTGCGGCGCATTCCCCGCCGCTTATCGCGACGAGAGCGCGCCCAGGATCGCGGTTCAGGATATCGCCTGCCTGGAGCAGCTTTCCGCCGGCAGCGGCCCGCGGGTCCTCCTGTACCGGCTGCCCGAGTCCCAACCCGGTGCCCTGCGCCTGAAGCTGTATCAGCGGGAGGCGGCGGTCCCGCTGTCCGCGAGCCTGCCCATGCTGGAGCACATGGGGGCCAAGGTGCAGGACGAGCGCTCCTACCGCGTGACCCCCGAAGGCGGTACTCCGGCCTGGATCCACGATTTCGGCATGAGCATTGACGGTGGCGCCGAGCTGGACCTGGGGGCGGTGCGGGAGAAATTCGAGGATGCTTTCCTGCGGGTGTGGCGCTGGGAGGCGGAGAGCGACGACTTCAACCGCCTGGTGGTGCGGGCCGGTCTCGCCTGGCGCGAGGTGGCGGTGCTGCGGGCCTATGGCAAGTACCTGCGTCAGGCGGCGTCCACCTTCAGTCAGGCCTATATGGAGCAGGCCCTGGCCGCCAATCCGGGCATCGCCCGGGCGCTCGTGGAACTGTTCCTCGCGCGTTTCGATCCGGCCCGCAGCGAGGGACGCGAGCAGGCCATGGCGAAATGCGTGACCGAACTCGAATCCGCGCTGGAGGCGGTGTCCAGCCTGGACGAGGACCGCATCCTGCGCCGCTATCTGGACGTCATCCAGGCCACCTTGCGCACGAATTATTTTCAGGGCGCCGGCAACCGGCCGTGGCTCGCCTTCAAGCTGGACTCCGCGCGAGTCCCGGGGCTGCCCGAGCCGCGCCCGATGTTCGAGATCTTTGTCTGCTCGCCGCGCATGGAGGGCGTGCACCTGCGGGGGGGCAGGGTCGCCCGGGGCGGAATCCGCTGGTCCGACCGCATGGAGGATTTCCGTACCGAAGTGCTGGGGCTGATGAAGGCCCAGATGGTTAAGAACGCCGTGATCGTGCCGGTGGGCTCCAAGGGCGGCTTCGTGGTGAAGAACCCGCCGCCGGAGCGCGAGGCGCTGCAGCGGGAAGCCATCGCCTGCTACAGCATGCTGCTGCGGGGCATGCTGGACCTGACGGACAACCGGGTGTCAGGGCGCGTCGTGCCGCCACCGGATCTGGTGCGCCACGACGGCGATGATCCCTACCTGGTGGTGGCGGCGGACAAGGGCACGGCCAGCTTCTCCGACACCGCCAATGCCATCTCCCGGGAGTACGGCTTCTGGCTCGGCGATGCCTTTGCGTCCGGCGGCTCGGCGGGCTACGACCACAAGAAGATGGGCATCACCGCCCGCGGCGCCTGGGAATCCGCGCGGCGCCACTTCCGCGAGATGGGCAAGGACATCCAGGCGGAGGAGTTCACCGTGGTGGGCATCGGCGACATGTCCGGCGACGTGTTCGGCAACGGCATGCTGCTGTCACGCCACATCCGGCTGGTGGGCGCCTTCGACCACCGCCATGTGTTCATCGACCCGGATCCGGACACGGGGGCGAGCTTGCGGGAGCGGCATCGTCTGTTCGCGCTGCCCCGCTCCTCCTGGGCGGACTACGACCCGAAGCTGATATCGAAGGGGGGAGGCGTGTGGCCGCGCAGCGCCAAGTCCGTGCCGCTCTCTCCGGAGGCGCGGCGCGCGCTGGCCATCGAGGCGGAATCACTGAGTCCGGCGGAACTGGTGAGCGCGCTGCTCAAGGCGCCGGTGGACATGCTCTACAACGGCGGCATCGGCACCTACGTCAAGGCGCAGGACGAGTCCCACGCCGACGTGGGTGACCGGAGCAATGACGCGGTGCGGGTGGATGCCCGGGAGCTGCGCTGCAAGGTGGTGGTGGAGGGCGGCAATCTCGGCCTCACGCAGCGCGGGCGCGTCGAGTACGCCCTGGCCGGCGGGCGCATCAACACCGACGCCATCGACAATTCCGCCGGCGTGGACACCTCCGACCACGAGGTCAACATCAAGATCCTGCTGGACGCCGTGGCGGCGGACGGGGAACTCACCGGGGGGCAGCGCGACGCCCTGCTGGCGGAGATGACCGCGGAAGTGCAGGCGCTGGTGCTGCGCGACAACTACTTTCAGAACCAGTCCCTGTTCCTGGGCGGCACCCTGGGCAAGGCGCTGCTGGACGCGCAGGCGCGCTTCATCCGCTTTCTGGAGCGGGCAGGGAGGCTCAACCGGGGGCTGGAGTTCCTGCCCGACGACGAGACCATCGCGACGCGGGCCCAGGCCGGGATCGGCCTCACCTGCCCGGAGCGCGCGGTGTTGCTGGCCTACGGCAAGATGTGGCTCTACGATCAGCTGCTGGATTCTGATTTGCCGGAGGATCCCTACATCGGCTCGGCGCTGCTGCGCTACTTCCCGGGGGCGCTGCGGGAGCGCTTTGCGCGCCAGATGCTGCGCCACCCGCTGCGGCGGGAGATCATCGCCACCTATGTGGTGAACAGCATGGTGAACCGGGTCGGTCCCACCTTCGTGCACCGGTTGCAGGAGGAGACGGGCCGCACCGCGGCCCAGGTCGTGCGCGCCTACGTCGCGGCGCGCCAGGTCTACGATCTCGCCACCTACTGGAGCGCGGTGCAGGCGCTCGATGGCCGGGTGCCGGCGGCGGTGCAGGCCGATCTGCTGATCGAGGCCGGGCGCCTGATCTATCGTGGAACGCTCTGGTGTCTCGGGCGGCCGTCGCTGCCTGACGGCGTCGCAGCCTCCGTGGAGCGGGTGGGCAACGGCGTGCGCGCCGTCGGCGCGGGCCTGGAGCAATGGCTGGGGGAGCGCGAGCGGGCGGCCCTGGAAAACCGTGTGGCGGCCCTGGTCGATGCCGGGGTGCCGCGGGACCTCGCGCGCCGCGCAGCTTCCCTGGACGCGCTGTATGCGGCCCTGGACATCGTGGCCATCGGCGAGGATGCGGCGCGCCCCGTGGAAGCGGTGGCGGCCGTCTATTTCGGCCTCGGCAGCCGCCTCGACTTGCCGTGGCTGCGGGCGCAGATCGGGCGGCTGCCCACGGATACCCACTGGCAGGTGCGGGCCC
>DASTHR010000454.1:0-2466 GCA_035718105.1 Burkholderiales bacterium | reverse complement strand
AGGTCTCGCCGCCGTCCAGCGACTCGTGCACGCCGCCGCCGGACATGGCGAAGTAGAGGTGTCGCGGGTCCCGGGGATCCACGATGATGGAGTGCAGCTTGGGCCCGTCCGGGGTGCCGTCCTGCACGGTGCCCATCCATTGCAGGTAGCGCGGGTCGTCGTTGATAGTGGAGAAGGGGCGCCAGCTCACGCCGCCGTCCTCGGAGCGGAACAGGCCCTGGGGCGAGGTGCCGGCATACCAGACGCCGGGCTGGGAGGCGGGCCCCGGGGTGAGCCAGAAGGTGTGATCCACCACCCTGCCCTTGGCGCCGTCCGCCGCCTTGGCGAAGGCGGGGGGCTGCGCGGCCTCCTTCCAGCTCCGGCCGAGATCGTCGGAGCGGAAGACGGTGGGCCCGAGGTGGCCGGTGCGGGCGGCGGCGAGCAGGGTGCGACCGTCCCGGGGGTCCAGCACCAGGTGGCTGATGACATGGCCGAGGAAGTGGGGGCCGTCCGCCTGCCAGGTGCGGCGCGAGGCGTCGCCGCGGTAAAGCCAGGCCCCCTTGCGCGTGCCCACCAGCAGCAGCACCGGCTTCTTGTGCCCGGAGCGGGCGCGGCGCCTGGGTTTCGGCGCGGCGGCGGGCGGGGAAGTGTCGTTGGGCATGGCGTGCTCCTCTAGTGGTTGGCGGCGCGCCGGCGCGACTGCGCCTCGGCCACGGTTTCGCGGATCGGGCGGATGGGCCGCAGCTCGATGCTGCCGACGCGGGCCGGCGGGATCCCCGAGGCGACCTGGATGGCCTCGTTAAGGTCCCGGGCCTCGATCATGTAGAAGCCGGCGAGCTGCTCCCGGGTCTCGGCGAAGGGGCCGTCGGTGACGGCGAGCCGGCCGTTGCGCACGCGCAGGGTGGTGGCGGTGGCCACCGGCTGCAAGGCCTCGGAGGCGATGCAGTGGCCGCTGTCGCGGATGGCGGTGTCATAGGCGACGCAGTCCTCGTCGGGCAGCTCGTCGAGGCGCTTTTCGTCGAGGTAAACCAGGCACAGGTATTTCATGGCGTCAGCCCTCGGCGGCGGCCTTGAGGCGGGCGAGCCCGGCCTCGAAGTCGCGGCCCACCATGCGGTCCATGTCGAAGAAGAGGTGGAGGATCTTCGCGAAGTAGGGCGTGTGGCCCTGCATGGACCAGTTGACGGCGGTGGCGTCGCCCCGGGGCTCGAGGGTGAATTCCACCAGGTTGTGGGCCTCGAAGGGCTTCACGAAGTCGAGCCGGATGGCGACGCGGGAAGGCGGCACGGACTCGGCGATTTCCATGCTGCCCTGGCCCACTTCGTGGTTGCCCTCCCAGGCGTAGGTGGCGCCCTTGCCGAGGGTGGCGCCGAAGCTGCGCTTCATGGCGGGGTCCTTGCGCTCCCAGGGCGACCAGGCGCTCCAGCGGCTGAAGTCGTTGATGAGGGCGAAGACCCGCTCCGGCGGGGCGTTGATGGTGGCGGCGCGCTGCACGCGGAAGGTGTCGGGGCGGGTGGCGGCGAGGATGAGCACGCCGGCCACCAGCGCCAGCACGACGAGGGCGGCGATCTTGAGCATGGGTCCCCTCCTTCATGCCTGCCCGTAGGCCTGCTGCAGGGCGTGGAGGTCGGGCTTCTTCATCTGCAGCAGCGCCTTCATGACGCGGTCGGAGCGCGCGGGGTCGCGACTCTGGAGCAGGGCGGGCAGCGCGGAGGGCACCACCTGCCAGGAGACGCCGTAGCGGTCCTTGAGCCAGCCGCACTGCTGCGCGGCCTCGTCGCCGCCCTCGGAGAGCCGGCTCCAGTAGTGGTCCAGCTCCTCCTGGGTGTCGCACATCACCTGGAAGGAAACGGCCTCATTAAAGCGGAACGCCGGTCCGCCGTTGAGCGCGGTGAAGGGCTGGCCGTCGAGTTCGAATTCCACGGTGAGCACGGCGCCCTCGGGCATGCCGTGGATGTCGTGGCCTTCCTTGCCGTAGCGGCTGATGCGGCCGATGCGGGAGTTCCTGAAAACGGAGGCGTAGAAGCGCGCCGCCTCCTCGGCCTGCTGGTCGAACCAGAGGCAGGGGGTGATCCTGGGCATGGCGGATTCCTCCCTCAGGCGCGGGCGCCGACGCCGATTTCGCGGAAGCGCTCGATGGCCTCGCTGGGCCCGAAGTCCTCGAGCTCGAAGAGCTCGCGCACCTCGATCTCCGCGGGCTTGCCGTCGCCCGCGGGGTTGGGGAAGCGGCGCGTCCAGCGCAGCGCCTCCTCGCGGGAGCTAACCTGGATCAGGGTGTAGCCGGCGATCAGCTCCCGGGTCTCGGCGAAGGGGCCGTCGGTGACGGTGCACCGGTCGCCCGCGTAACGGATGCGCCATCCCTTCGAGCTGGGGTGCAGGCCCGAGGCGTCCAGCAGGACGCCCGCCTGCTGCAGCTCCTCGTGGTACGTCGCCATCTCGGCGATGAGGTCTTCAGTGGGCATGACCCCGGCCTCGGAGTCGGCGGTGGC
>DASTHR010000453.1:0-2400 GCA_035718105.1 Burkholderiales bacterium | reverse complement strand
TTCTGGAACTTGCCCGGGTCGCGCAGGAATTCCACCAGTTCGGACACCTCTTCCTTCGCCTCCTCGCAGCCGGCGACGTCGGCGAAGGTGACGGTGTTGCTGGATTCGTCCAGCATCCGCGCCCGGCTCTTGCCGAAGGAGAACGCGCCCCCGCGGCCGCCGCCCTGCATCTGGCGCATGAAGAAAATCCACACGCCGATCAGCAGCAGCATCGGGAACCAGGACACGAAGATGTTCATGAGCAGCGATGGCTCCTCCTCGGGCTTCGCCTCCACGCTGACGCCGTGCTTGAGCAGGTCGCTCACCATCCAGGGGTCCGAGGGGGTGTAGGTGGTGAAGCGCTTGCCGTCCGTGCGTACGCCCTTGACGGTCCGCCCCTCGATGGTGACCTTGGCGATCCGCCCCTGCTTCACTTCCTCGATGAACTGCGAGTATTCGAGCTGGCTCTGGACCACCTGGCGGGTGCTGAACTGGTTGAAGACGGTCATCAGCACCAGGGCAATGACCAGCCAGACGGCGATGTTCTTGATAAGGTTGTTCACTGGGTTCCTTAGCGCCGGGACTTGGGCCGGCTCCGCAAAGAATTCATTCTAAACACAATCCGCCATCCTGTTAAACGGCTTTCCGGGGCGGCAACGGACCGGTTCCAAGCAGATAGGTTTCGCTGCTGCTGTCCCGTGAAGCCCCCGGTTTGCGCACCACCACCCTTCGAAAGCGCAGCCGCATCTGCTTCAGGAACCCCTCGAATCCCTCGCCTTGGAACACTTTGACTAGGAAATGCCCCCCGGGTTTCAACCACAGGCTCGCGAAATCCATTGCCAGTTCAGCGAGTTCCATAATGCGGGCCTGATCGGTCACCGCCACCCCGCTCATATTGGGGGCCATGTCGGAAAGCACAAGGTCAGCGCCACCCGCACCCAGGAGTCCCGATAGCCGGGCTTCCACCGCCGCGTCGCGGAAGTCACCCTGCAGAAATTCAACGCCGCGCACCGGCTCCATCTGCAGCAGGTCCAGCGCCAGCACCCGGCCCCGGGCGCCCACCCGCTCCACCGCGACCTGCGACCACCCGCCGGGCGTCGCGCCGAGGTCCACCACGGTCATGCCCGGCCCCAGCAAGTGGTCCTTGGCGTCTATTTCCTGGAGCTTGTAGGCGGCCCGGGACCGATAGCCCTCCTGCCGGGCCCGCTTCACATACGAGTCCGTGACATGCCGGCGCATCCATGCCTTGCTGGTCTTGGCCATCCCCCTAACCTACAATCCTGCTTTTTCCCACATGCCAGCCACCGAGCTCACCCCCGCCGCGCGCCGGGCCCTTCGCGCCCGCGCCCACGCCCTGCACCCCACCGTCATCATCGGCGACGCGGGGCTCTCCCCGTCCGTGATGAACGAAATCGACCGCAGCCTCAAAAGCCATGAACTCATCAAGGTGAAAGTGGCGGGAGAGGACCGCGAGCACCGCGACTCCCTGCTCGCGGAGATCTGCGACGCGCTGTCAGCGGCCCCGGTGCAGCATATCGGCAAGATACTCGTGTTGTACCGGGAAAAACCCGCGGACCCGGAGCCGCCCGCTCCGCGCAAGCCCAGGGCCAAACCCACATCGCGCACCGCGGCCCGCCGCCCGGCGGGTAAGGCGAAGCCGCGGGCCCGCCGGATCAGCTGACGCTCCTCGAGCGCATCGCCACCAGGGCCAGTCCCAGCAGGCTCTGCACCAGGTAGATCCCGCTGGACGCTCCGTGCCAGCGCCCGAAGGCATCCCGGTTGCGGCTTTCCATCACCGGCGCGGGCGCCACCTCATCCTTGAGCCGCTGCAGCACCGGCTGCACGCCGAAATGCCCCGCCAGCGTCAGCGCCAGCATGGCGGCGACCACCCGGAACTGGCGGTCGCCGGTCGCGGCGGCGCGCAGGCGCAGCGCGCGCAGCACGAGCAACGACATGGCGCAGGCGATTCCGGTCCAGGCGATGCCCCCGAACAGCTTTCCCGCCACCGCCCCCGCCAGCATCCGCTCCGGCAGGGTCGCGAACAGCATCGGCGCCACCAGGTAGCCGATCGCCCACATGCCGCCCACCCACAGGGTGACAAGCACGCTTTCCAGGTAATCGGCGAACTTGTACAAGCGGGGAATGGGAGACGGGGGGACGGGTGGGGAGCGCCGGGGTTTACCCTTCACTCTTCACGCCGTCAGATGTACTTGACGTCCAGGATCTCGTACTCGCGCACCCCGCCGGGGGCCTGCACCTCCGCCACGTCGCCCGCGAATTTTCCGATCAGGGCACGGGCGATGGGAGAAGTGATCGATATCTTGCCGTCCCGGATGTCGGCCTCGTCCTCGCCGACGATCTGGTAGGTCACCACCTCGCCGTTGCCCATGTCCTCCAGGTCCACGGTGGCGCCGAACACGC
>DASTHR010000452.1:0-2614 GCA_035718105.1 Burkholderiales bacterium | reverse complement strand
TGCCCTCGTCGAAGCACTTGCTGCGGGTGATGTCCCCGTGCAGTTCCAGCACCCTGCGGCTGCCCGCCCGCCGATGCAGTCCGTCCACGTTCTGGGTGATGAGGGTGAAGTCCAGGGCGCGTTGCTCCAGCTCGACCAGCGCCCGGTGCCCCGGGTTCGGTTGCGCCTTCGCCACCAGGCCCCGGCGCCACGCGTACCATTCCCAGACGAGCTTCGGGTCGCGCAGGAAAGCCTCGGGGGTGGCCAGGTCCTCCGGGTTGTAGCGCGCCCACAGTCCCGTCATCGCGTCCCGGAAGGTGGGCACGCCGGACTCGGCGGAGATGCCGGCGCCGGTGAGCACGGCGACGCTGTGGGCGGCGCGCAGGGCTTGGACGAGTGAGATCGGAAGGTCCATGGCAGGATCGCGAGTCGTGCCGCCGGTTTCAGGGGCGGCCAGAATCCTCCTTCTGGCCAGTGATGACGCCCGGTGCCGCTCCTGCAAACCGGCGAGGCAAATTGTAGAATACGCGGCCCATGTCCCGCCTGTCTCCCGCCGATCTGCAACGGCGTCTCGCCAACCTGCCGCGGCCCACCTATCCCGAGGCGCTGCCGGTGGTGGCGAAGCGCGAGGAAATCGCCCGCTCCATCTCCGACACCAGGTGGTGATCGTCTGCGGCGAGACCGGCTCCGGCAAGACCACCCAGCTCCCGAAGATCTGCCTGGAGCTGAAACGGGGCGTGTCCGGGCTGATCGGCCACACCCAGCCCCGGCGCATCGCCGCCCGCACCGTGGCGGCGCGGGTGGCCTCCGAGCTGAACTCGCCGCTGGGCCACGCCGTGGGCTACAAGGTGCGCTTCTCCGACAAGCTCTCGGCGGAGACTTACATCAAGCTCATGACCGACGGCATCCTGCTGGCGGAGACCCAGGGCGACCGGGACCTGCGGGCCTACGACACCCTGATCATCGACGAGGCCCACGAGCGCAGCCTGAACATCGACTTCCTGCTGGGCTACGTCAGGCGGCTGCTGCCGCGCCGTCCCGACCTCAAGCTCATCGTCACCTCCGCCACCATAGACGCCGGGCGCTTCTCCCGCCACTTCGACGGCGCGCCGGTGATCGAGGTCTCCGGCCGGCTCTACCCGGTGGAGTTGCGCTACCGTCCCCTGACGGCGAAGGACGAGGACGAGCAGGAGGTGGACATGGAGCAGGCCATCGTGGACGCCGTGGACGAACTCACCCGGGGGCGCGCCGGCGGCGACGTGCTGGTGTTCCTCCCCGGGGAGCGGGAGATCCGCGAAACCGCCGAGATGCTGCGCAAGCACCACCCGCCCGGGGCCGAGATCCTGCCGCTGTTCGCCCGCCTCTCGTTCCAGGACCAGGACCGCGTGTTCAGGCCCGGGGGCGGGCGGCGCATCGTGCTCGCCACCAACGTCGCGGAGACCTCCCTCACCGTGCCCGGCATCCGCTACGTGGTGGACACCGGTCTCGCCCGGGTCAACCGCTACAGCTACCGCAACAAGGTGGAGCAGCTGCTGGTGGAGAAGGTCTCCCGCGCCTCCGCCAACCAGCGCGCCGGGCGCTGCGGCCGGGTGGCGGCCGGCGTGTGCATCCGCCTCTACTCCGAAGAAGAGTTCCAGGCGCGGCCCGAGTTCGGCGACCCGGAGATCCTGCGCTCGTCGCTGGCTTCCGTGATCCTGCGCATGAAGGCGCTGCGCCTGGGCGAGGTGGAGAGCTTCCCCTTCCTGGATCCCCCGGCGCCCAAGGCCATCGCCGACGGCTACCAGCTGCTGGCGGAACTGGGGGCGGTGGACGAGGACCGCGCCCTGACTCCGGTGGGCGCGCAGCTCGCGAAGCTGCCCATAGACCCGCGCATCGGGCGCATGATCCTGGCGGCGAAGGACGGGGGCTGCCTGGCCGAGGTGCTGATCATCGCCTCAGCCCTCACCGTGCAGGACCCCCGGGAGCGGCCCTTCGAGCGCCAGGAGGCGGCGGACCGCTCCCACGAGCGCTTCCAGGACGAGCGCTCCGACTTCCTGGGCTTCCTCAAACTGTGGGCCTTCTTCGAGGAGGCCCTGAAGCACAAGAAGTCCAACCGCAAGCTGCTGGAACTGTGCCACGAGAACTTCCTGTCCCACCGCCGCATGCGGGAGTGGCGGGAGATCCACGGCCAGCTCCACACCCTGGCCACCGAGATGGGCCTGCGCCCGAATGAGGCGCCGGCGGGCTACGAGGAGCTCCACCGCGCCCTCCTGGCGGGCCTGCTGGGCAACATCGGCTTCAAGGGCGACGAGACCGGCGAGTACCTGGGGGCGCGGGGCATCAAGTTCCACATCTTCCCCGGCTCGGCGCTCAGGAAGTCGCGGCCAAAGTGGATCATGGCCGCCGAGCTGGTGGAGACCACCCGGCTCTACGCCCGCTGCGTTGCCCGCATCGAGCCGGATTGGATCGAGAAGGCGGCGGGGAGCCTCGCCAACCACCAGTATTTCGATCCCCACTGGGAGAAGCAGCCGGCCCAGGTGGTGGCCTTCGACCGCGTCTCCCTCTACGGCCTCACGCTGGTGCCCCGGCGCAAGGTGCACTACGGGCCGCTGCGCCCGGCGGAGGCGCGGGAGATCTTCATCCGCGGCGCCCTGGT
>DASTHR010000451.1:0-2057 GCA_035718105.1 Burkholderiales bacterium | reverse complement strand
CCAGGAGAGCGCCAGTGCCGCGCTGCCGGCGCTGCGCACGGCGGTGGTCGAGGCGCAGAACAGGCTCGCGGTGCTGCAGGGCCGCCCGGCCGGCACCCTCACGCAGCGGCACGCGCCCACCGCCACCGTCCCGCTGGCGGGCTTGGTGGTGACGGCCGGCATTCCGGCCGACACCCTGCGCCATCGTCCCGACGTGCGCGCCGCCGAGCGCCGGCTGGCCGCGCAGAGCGCGCGCCTCGCCCAGGCGGAGGCCGAGCGCTACCCGGTATTCAACCTGGCCGGGTTCCTGGGACGCGAGGGGCTCACCCTCGGAGCGCTGGGCAACGGCAGCGCGGCGGCCTGGTCGCTGCTGGGCGCCGTCACCGCGCCGGTCTTCGACTCGGGTCGCATCGGCGCCAACATCGAGGTCCAGGATTCCCTCGTCGAGCAGGCGCGGATCGCCTACCAGGCGGCGGTGCTGGCGGCGCTGCAGGACGTGGAGAACGCGCTGGTGTCGGTGACCAACGCCGGGGAGCGCCTGGCCCGCCTGGAGCTGGCGACGCAATCGGCGCGCCAGACGATGCAGATCGCGGAGCAGCGCTACGCCAGCGGGCTGACCGACTTCCTGGCGGTGCTCGACGCCCAGCGCACCCTGCTCAGCCTCGAGGAACAACTCGCGGGTGGGACCGGCGCGCTGGCCAACGCCCAGATCCAGCTCTACAAGGCCCTCGGCGGCGGCTGGTCGCCGGTGCCCGCATCCAGCGAGGAACCCTCATGAACACCCCCCCGAACACATCCGCCCGGCGGGTCACCCGGCTCGAGAGCCTCCTCGGCAACGGCGGGGGCCGCTTCGCCCGATTCCGTCCCCGGATGGTCGTCGCGGCCGTGCTGATCTCGCTCGCCGGACTGGGTTACCTGCTGGTGCGCGGCAATGACAATGCCGCGGCTCCCGCCTACCGCAGCGAAGCGGCGGCGGTGGGCACCCTGGTGGTCAAGGTCTCCGCCACCGGCAACCTGCAGCCCACCAACCAGGTGGACGTGGGCAGCGAACTCTCCGGCATCGTGGACAAGGTGTTCGTGGATGACAACGACCGGGTGAGCAGGGGCCAGGTCCTGGCCCGGCTGGATCTGTCCAAGCTGCAGGACGCCGTGACGCGCTCCCGCGCCAGCCTCGCCGCCGCCGAGGCGCAGGTGCTGCAGGCGCAGGCCACCGCGGACGAAGCACGGGCGATCCTGGCGCGCTTTCGCCAGGTGTCCGAACTCTCCGGCGGCAAGGTCCCGTCGAAGAGCGAGATGGACACCGCCGAGGCGACCCTGAAGCGGGCGGCGGCCAACGAGGCCAGCGCCCGGGCCAGCGTGGCCCAGGCGCGCGCCACCCTGCAGTCCGACGAAACCAATCTCGCCAAGGCGTACATCCGCTCCCCCATCGACGGCGTGGTGCTGGCGCGCAAGGTGGAGCCGGGCCAGACCGTGGCCGCTTCCTTCCAGGCCCCGGTACTGTTCACGCTGGCGGAGGACCTGGCGAAGATGGAGCTGCAGGTGGACGTGGACGAGGCTGACGTCGGACAGGTGAGCGTGGGCCAGGCGGCCAGCTTCAGCGTGGATGCCTGGCCCGGCCGCCAGTACGGCGCGGTCATCACCCGCGTGGGCTATGGCTCGCAGGTCAAGGACGGCGTGGTGTCCTACCTCGCCGTGTTGCGCGTCGCCAACGACGACCTGAGCCTGCGCCCGGGCATGACCGGCACGGCGGAGATCACCACCCTCATCCGGGAGAAGGTGCTGCTGGTGCCCAATGCCGCCCTGCGCTTCACCCCGCCGACAACGGACGCCGTGCCGAAGAAATCCGGTGGCAGCCTGATCAGCGCCCTGATGCCCCGGCCGCCGCCCACCACGCCCAAGGCGCTGGGCACGCCGAAGAACGGCACGCCGCGGGTATGGGTGCTGCGCGACGGCCAGGCGCTGCCGGTGGATGTGCGCACCGGCGCCAGCGACGGCAAGATGACCGAGATCACCGGCGGCGCGCTCGAGGCCGGCACCCAGGTGATCACCGAGGCCCTGGGCACGAGGCGATGAGCGAC
>DASTHR010000450.1:0-4489 GCA_035718105.1 Burkholderiales bacterium | reverse complement strand
AACTGGCCCCCCATGACCATGGATTTCCGGGTCAGGGACAAGGCACTGCTCAGAAACCTGAAGCCGGGCCAGGAGGTGGAGATCGAGGTCGCGCAGGAAGGAGCGGCCGATTTCGTCCTGATCGCAATCCGCCCCGCCGGCGGCGCGGCGAAACCGGCATCCCCCGCGGCCGCCGGGCACCGCCACTAGCGACGGACCGTGCCTGCATGCTGAGCCGGATCATCGAGTGGTCGGCCAGGAACCTGTTCCTGGTGCTGCTGACGACCGTGTTCATCGTCGGAGCCGGGATCTGGGCAGTGCTGAAAACGCCCCTCGACGCCCTGCCCGACCTCTCGGACCCGCAGGTCATCATCTACACCGAGTATCCCGGGCAGGCACCGCAGGTGGTGGAGGACCAGGTCACATTCCCCCTCACCACATCCATGCTGTCGGTGCCCCGCTCCAAGGTGGTGCGCGGCTTCTCCTTTTTCGGCGCGTCCTTCGTGTACGTGATCTTCGAGGACGGCACCGACATCTACTGGGCGCGCTCCCGGGTCCTCGAGTACCTCAACTTCGCCGCGGCGCGGCTGCCCCGGGGCGTCACCCCCACCCTGGGTCCCGACGCCACGGGAGTGGGCTGGGTGTACCAGTACGCCGTGCTGGGTGCGCAATACACGCTGGCGGAACTGCGGGCGATCCAGGACTGGTTCATCCGTTACCAGCTCAGCAAGGCGCCCGGGGTGGCGGAGGTGGCGAGCGTGGGCGGATTCGTCAAGCAGTACCAGGTGACGGTGGACCCGCGCCGGCTCCAGGCCTACGGCATCCCGCTTTCCACCGTGACCCGGGTGATTCGCGAGAGCAACACCGACGTGGGCGGCCGGGTGGTGGAAATGGCGGAGACGGAGTACATGGTGCGGGGTCGCGGCTACCTGCGCGGCCAGGCGGACCTGGAGAGCCTGGTGGTGAAGTCCCAGGGGGGCGTTCCGGTGCTGCTGCGGGACATCGCCCGGGTGGAACTGGTGCCCGAGGAACGGCGCGGGGTCACGGAACTCGACGGCGAGGGCGAGGTGGTGTCCGGCATCGCCATGGCGCGCTACGGCCAGAACGCGCTGCAGGTGATCGACAACCTCAAGCAGAAGATCGCGGAGATCTCGCCCGGCCTGCCGCCGGGTGTGAGCATCGCCACGGTCTACGACCGCTCCGAGCTGATCCACCGCGCCATCGACACGCTGAAGTGGACGCTGATAGAGGAGGGCCTGATCGTCGCCCTGGTCTGCGTCCTGTTCCTGCTCCACGCAAGGAGCGCCCTGGTGGCCATCGTGATGCTGCCGGTGGGCGTCCTGATCGCCTTCATCTGCATGCGGCTGCTGGGACTCAACTCCAACATCATGAGCCTGGGGGGAATTGCCATCGCCATCGGCGCCATGGTGGACGCGGCCATCGTGATGATCGAGAACGCCCACAAGCACATCGAGCGCGCCGATCCCGCCGGCTGCGGCCGCAACCTGGGGGCGGATGAGCGCGTGGCCGTCATCGTGGAGGCCTGCCGCGAGGTCGGGCCGGCGCTGTTCTTCTCGCTGCTCATCATCACCGTCTCCTTCCTCCCGGTGTTCACCCTGGAGGCCCAGGAGGGCCGGCTGTTCGCGCCCCTCGCCTACACCAAGACCTTCGCCATGGCGGGCGCCGCCCTGCTCTCGGTGACCCTGGTGCCGGCGCTGATGGTGCTGTTCATCCGCGGCCGCATCCTCCCGGAGGCCAGGAACCCGGTCAACCGCTTCCTGATCTGGATCTACCGCCCCGTGATCGCCCGGGTGATGCGCTGGAAGAAGCTCACCATCCTGGCGGCCGTAGCCATCGCCGGCGCCACCCTGGTGCCCGCGTCGCGGATCGGCACCGAGTTCATGCCCACCCTCAACGAGGGCACGCTGTTCTACATGCCGGTGTCGCTGCCGGGAATGTCCATCACCAAGGCGGCGGAGCTGCTGCAGGTCCAGAACAGGATCATCAAGGGTTTCCCCGAGGTCGAATCCGTCTATGGAAAGGCGGGTCGCGCCGCCACCGCGACCGACCCGGCGCCGGTGGAGATGTTCGAGACCGTGATCAACCTCAAGCCGGAGAGCGAGTGGCGGCCCGGAATGACCGTGGACACCCTCATCGCCGAGCTGGACAAGGCGCTTCAGATCCCCGGGGTGTCCAACGCCTGGACCATGCCCATCAAGGCTCGCATAGACATGCTCTCCACCGGCATCCGGACACCCATCGGGATCAAGGTCTTCGGGCGCGACCTGTCGGAACTGGAGCGGGTGGCGCGGGACATCGAGCGGGCGGTGAAGGACGTTCCCGGAACCACCAGCGCCTTCGCCGAGCGCATCACCGGCGGATTCTATCTGCAGATCGAGCCGGATCTGCAGAGCCTGGCGCGCTACGGCCTCACCGTGGGGGAAGTGCAGGAGGTGATCGCCACCGCCCTCGGCGGAGAGATGGTGACCACCACCGTCGAGGGCCGCGAGCGCTTCTCCGTCGCCGTGCGCTACCCCCGGGAGCTGCGGACCAACCCGGAGACCATCGCCCGGGAGGTGCTCGTGCCCGTCATGGGGCGCGTGAGCGCCATGGTTCCCCTCGGCCAGGTGGCCAACATCCGGGTCACCCAGGGCGCCCCCGGCATCCGCACCGAAAACGCGCTGCTGTCCGCCTACATCTACGTGGACATCCGCGACCGCGACATCGGCGGCTACGTCGCCGATGCCCGCAAGGCCGTCGCCGAGCGGGTGCAATTCCCGCCCGGCTACTACGCGGTGTGGAGCGGCCAGTTCGAATACCTCGAGCGGGCCGTCAACAAGATGAAGATCGTGGTGCCCCTCACCCTGTTCGTGATACTGGTGCTGCTCTACCTCAACTTCCGCCGGATCACCGAGACCCTGATCGTGATGCTCTCGGTCCCGTTCGCGCTGATCGGGGGCGTCTGGCTGATGTACTGGCTGGGCTACAACATGAGCGTGGCGGCGGCGATCGGCTTCATCGCCCTGGCGGGGGTTGCGGCGGAGACGGGCGTGGTCATGCTCATCTACCTGGACCACGCCTGGGAGCGCATCAAGGCGCAGCGGACGCAGGCCGGCGCCTTGCCCGGCGTGGCGGACCTTTACGCCGCGGTGATGGAGGGCGCGGTGGACCGCGTGCGACCGAAGATGATGACCGTGGTGGCCATCATGGCCGGCCTGCTGCCCATCATGTGGAGCACCGGCACCGGTTCCGAGGTGATGCGCCGCATCGCCACCCCCATGGTGGGCGGCATGGTGTCCTCCACGGTCCTGACCCTGATAGTGATTCCGGCGATCTACGCCCTGGTGAAACAACGGGGGCTGCGGGATTCCGCCGTATAATTGCGGCCTCGCCGGCATTCACGAAATCACAGGAGACCAAATGAGCGCCTACAGCTTCGGCAAAAACGTCAATCTCGGCTTCGACGCCGCCATCGAGCGCGTGACCCAGGAACTGCAGAAGGAAGGCTTTGGAGTTCTCACCGACATCGACGTCAAGGCCACCATGAAGAAGAAGCTCGACCTGGATGTCGCGCCCTACCGCATTCTCGGGGCCTGCAATCCCAACCTTGCCCACCAGGCGATCTCCGCGGAGCCGGAGATCGGGGCGCTGCTGCCCTGCAACGTCGTGGTGCGTGAAGCCGCCGGAGCGGTGCGGGTGGAGATCATGGACCCCAAGGCGGTGCTGAAACTGGTGGCGAATCCCGGGGTGGAAAAACTCGCCGCCGAGGTGCGGGCCCGCCTGGACCGGGTGCTGGCAGCGCTCTGAGCGAACGGCTCAGGGCAGCGCGCAGAAATCGGCGGGGCCCAGCGGGTGCAGCGCCATGCGGACCAGCCCCGCCACCCCGAAGCCCGCCACCACCAGGCCCGCGATCAACCTGGCTCCAGGCGTCCGCAGCAGCCGCCGCAGGCGCTCGGCCGCCATCCCGATGGCCAGCAGGTTGGGCAGAGTGCCAAGGCCGAAGGCCAGCATCACCAGGAAACCCCGCGCGGCGCTCCCCGAGAACATCGCGGTGGCGAGCACGCTGTAGACCATGCCGCATGGCAGCCAGCCCCAGAGCAGGCCGCTGGCCAGGGCCCTGGGCGTCGAATCCACGGGAACGAGACGCGTGGCCAGAGGCCGGATGCGCGCCCAGAGCAGGGTCCCTGCCCGCTCGAGCAGCGCGACACCCTGCCACAGACCGGCGAGGCGGAACCCCAGCGCCAGCAGCATGAGATTGGCGAGGACGTAGAGCCCCACCCGCACGGATGTCGCCCCGCCCGCGGCCATGCCGATGGCGCCGGCCAGGGCGCCCGCCGCGCCGTAGCTCAGGATGCGGCCGAAATTGTAGGCGAGCTGGAAGGCCAGGACGGGCGGGGCGCCGCTCCGCTGCAGTGACAGCGCGCCGACGATGCCGCCGCACATGCCCAGGCAATGCACGCCCCCCAGCAGGCCCACCAGGAAGGCGGAAACGTAAACCGTCTCGGACATC
>DASTHR010000449.1:0-4759 GCA_035718105.1 Burkholderiales bacterium | reverse complement strand
CAGCGCGGCGATGCCGTGCCCGGGCGCTGCGAGTGCCAGCAGGGTGAGCGCCCCCTGGTCCACGTCCAGTCGCTCCCGGAGCACCGCCGCGCCCGCGAACTGGAGCTTTCCTGCGCCCAGCAGGCGGCCCAGGGCGGCCATATCGACGCGCCGCTCCCAGGGGACGCACACCAGCCACAGGCGCTCGCGGCGGCGATCGGTGAGCAGCAGGTTCTTGGTGATGATGCCTGGGAGGTGGCCGGTGGCGGCCACCGAGGCCTCGATGGACTCGGCCGGGGCATGGCACACCTCCACCAACTCGCGACCGTGCCGCTCCAGCGCGACGCGCAAGGCGGCGAGCCGGGCCTCCAGCGAACCCATTCAGTCCAGGGAAATGCGGCGGGCCCCGAGCCGGGTCGGCTGCCAGCCCAGCCGCTCATAGAAATGCAGCGCCGGCGCGTTGTCCAGGTCCGCCAGCAGCTGGGCGCGGGTGGCTCCCCGCGCCCTTGCCCAATCCAGGAGGGCGGCCAGCAGCGCGCGTCCGATGCCCGCGCCGCGATGCCCCTCGGCCACCACCACATCCTCGATCCACGCCGATGGCGCGCCCTCGGCGGTGGAAATCACCAGTTGCGCGCTGGCCATGCCCAGCACCTTGCCCGCAGGGTTGCGGGCCACCAAAACGCGCGCTGCATCGGGCCGCGCCAGCAGCAGTTCCAGGCCGCGGCGCTGGCGTGCCGGATCCGGGCGGAAATCCTGCTCGATGGAGAACAGCGCCTCCAGCAGGGAGAGCAACTCGGGGATGTCGGCGGTCCCGGCGGGCGCGATGGAAAGCTCGTCCGCCATGCTCACTCCCGCGGCTGGGGCGTGGGATAGTGGATGATGGCAAGGAAGCGGATCGGCACCTCGATGATGCGCTCCGGGCCGTGGGGCACCTCGCCCCGGAAGGTGAGGGCATCGCCGGGCTCCAGCAGGTAGCTCTGCTTGCCGTGGCGGTATTCCAGCCGGCCTTCCAGCATGTAGATGAACTCGGTGCCGGGATGCTCGAAGGTGGGGAACACCTCGCTGGCGTCGTCCATGGTGATCAGGAAGGGCTCGAACAGCTTGCTCGGCCCCTGGTCGTAGGCGAGCAGGTGGTAGGTGTGGCCGCGTTTGGTGCCGCGGCGCACCACCTCCATGCCCTCCCCCTCCTTCACCAGTTGGGCGCCGCCCTCCGCCACGTCGTAGCCGCGGAAAAGGGACGACATGGACACCCCCAGCGCCTTGGCGATCTTCGAAAGCGTTTCCAGGCTGGTGGCGGTCTGGCCGTTCTCGATCTTCGACCACATGCCGCCGCTGATGCCGACCCGGCCCGCAACGTCGGCGATGGTCAGGTTGTGGCGCTGCCGCAGTTCCCGGATGGCATTGCCGAGCGCCAGTTCAAGCGTGTGATCAGCCTGGGTTTTTTCGCTGGATTCATCCACCGTGACCCCTCCTTTTGGCTATTCTAACCCAGTCGGGCGTTGTTTCTTGACATGAATGTATATTGACCTATATGAATCTTAATTGCACAATACGAACTAATAGTGAGCATTATGAATCTCTCTTCCAGCAAGCGAGTGTACACCTTGACCCTGTCCTGCCCGGACCGGGTCGGCATCGTGGCCGCCGTCAGCAGCTTCATCGCCAAAAACGGCGGCTGGATCGTGGAAGCCAACCACCACGCGGACCAGCTGGCGGGACGCTTTTTCATGCGCCAGGAAATCCTGGCGGACTCCCTGCCCTTCGGGCCGCAGGAGTTGCGGACGCGCTTCGAGCCCATCGCCCGGGAATTCGGGATGGACTGGGACCTGTTCGACTCGGAGCGCCGGAAGCGGCTGGTGATCCTGGTCTCGAAGCAGGAGCACTGCCTCTACGATCTGCTCTCCCGCTGGCACAGCGGCGAACTGGAGGCGGACATCCCCTGCGTGATCTCCAACCACGAGGTGTTCCGGGGCTTCGTGGAGTGGCACGGCATTCCCTTTCACCACGTCCCGGTGACGCCGGAGGGCAAGCCGGCGGCGTTCGCGGAGATCCTGCGCCTGTTCCGGGAGCACCAGGGGGACACCATGGTGCTGGCGCGCTACATGCAGATCCTGCCCCCCGACCTGTGCCAGCAGCTCCCGGGACGCATCCTGAACATCCACCACTCATTCCTGCCTTCGTTCGCCGGTGCCAGGCCCTATCACCAGGCCTACGAGCGGGGCGTGAAGCTGATCGGGGCCACCTGCCACTACGTGACGGCGGAGCTGGACGCGGGCCCGATCATCGAGCAGGACGTGATCCGCATCGACCACTCGGACTCGGTCGAGGACCTGGTGCGCTACGGCAGGGACATCGAGAAGACGGTGCTGGCCCGGGGCCTGCGCGCCCACGTGGAAAACCGCGTTCTGCTCCACGGCAACAAGACGGTGGTTTTCAGGTAACGACTCCATGCCCTGGCGCCTGCTCCGCTTCGCCCTCTCCGGCAAGCATCCCGAGCCGCGGATGTTCACGCGCCACGAGCGGCTGCGACCCGCCTATGACTGCGTGATCATCGGCGGCGGCGGCCACGGACTCGCCTGCGCCTACTACCTCGCCCGGGAGCACGGCATGACCAACGTCGCCGTGCTGGAGAAAGGCTACATCGGGGGCGGAAACACCGGGCGCAACACCACCATCATCCGCTCCAACTACCTCACCCCGGAGGGGGTGAAGTTCTACGATGCCTCGGTGAAGCTGTGGCAGGACCTGTCGCAGGACTTCGACCTCAACCTGTTCTACTCCAACCGCGGCCACTTCACCCTCGCCCACACCGACGCCGCCCTGCGAACCATGCGCTGGCGCGCCGAGGTGAATAAGCACTACGGCGTGGACAGCGAGGTGGTGGGCGCCGAGGCGGTGAAGGCGGCCTGCCCCCTGATCGACCTCAGCTGCGGCGGACACGCCCCCATCCTGGGCGCGCTCTACCACGCGCCCGGCTCCATCGCGCGCCACGACGCGGTGGCCTGGGGCTACGGGCGCGGCGCCGACCGGCGCGGGGTGGAGATCCACCAGCAGACCGAGGTCCTTGGCGTGGACGTGAGGGGGGGGCGGGTGCAGGGTGTGCAGACATCTCGCGGTTACGTGGCCACACCCAAGGTCCTTTGCGCGGTGGCGGGCTTCACCCCGCGCATCACCGACATGGTTGGGCTGCGCACGCCCATCTTCGTGCACCCGCTGCAGGCGATGGTGAGCGAGCCCATGAAACCCTGGCTGGACCCGATTCTCGTCTCCGGCAGCCTGCACATCTATGTCAGCCAGTCGGCCCGGGGCGAACTCGTGATGGGCGCCTCCCTGGATCCCTACGAGGTGCAGTCCACCCGCTCCACCCTGGATTTCGTGGAGGGACTGGCCGCCCACATGCTGGACATGTTCCCCTTCCTGTCCCACGCCAAGGTGATGCGCCAGTGGGCGGGCATGGCGGACATGACCCCCGACTTCGCGCCCATCATGGGCAGGACCCCGGTGGAGGGCTTCTACCTGGATGCGGGCTGGGGCACCTGGGGCTTCAAGGCCACCCCGATCTGCGGCAAGACCATGTCCTGGACCGTGGCCAACGACCGCAACCACGAACTTATCGCCGGCTTCACGCTGGACCGCTTCCGCGACTTCGCCCTCACCGGCGAAAAGGGCGCGGCCTCGGTGGGACACTGAGATGAAATTGCTCACCTGCCCCGTCAACGGCCCGCGCCCCATTTCCGAGTTCGCCTGCGGCGGAGAATTCCGGCAGATGCCAGACCCGGCGCGCGCCAGCGACGAGGAGTGGGCGGATTACGTTTTCAATCGCAACGGCGCGCCCGGGGTGAAGCGGGAATGGTGGTGCCACATCCCCTCCAACACCTGGTTCCTCGCCGAGCGCGACACCGCGCGGGACCTGGTGCTGCGCACCTGGCTCTACGACGGGGAGACGGCATGAGGCTGCCCCACATCCCCGGCGAGTGGATAGACCGCAGCCGCCCCCTCGCCTTCAGCCTGGAGGGGAAGGATTACTCGGGCTTCGCCGGCGACACCGTGACCAGCGCCCTGTGGGCCGCGGGGGTGCGCACCCTCGGGCGCAGCTTCAAGTATCACCGGCGCCGGGGCGTGCTCTCGGCCGCGAACCACGACATCAACGCCATGATGCAGGCGGGGCCGGCGCTGAACCTGCGGGCCGACGCCACGCCTCTCGCGCAGGGCATGGCGCTCTCGCCGGTCAACACGTTCGGGGCGCTGGGCTCTGATGCCGGACGCTGGCTCGACCGCCTCTCCGCCTTCCTGCCGGTGGGCTTCTACTACAAGGCCTTCCACGGCCGGCGCGTGTTTCCCCTGTGGGAGCGCGTGTTCCGCAGGCTCACCGGCCTGGGGCGCCTGGACTTCTCCGCGCCCCGCGTCCGCACCCACAAGCGCTATGACTTCTGCGACGTGCTGGTGGTGGGCGCGGGCCCATCGGGGATCGCCGCCGCGCTGGCCGCCGCCGAGGCCGGCGCGGAGGTGGTGGTGGCGGACGAGAACGCGCGCCCGGGGGGCAGCGGCCTGTACCAGCTGGCGGGCGACGCCACCAGCGCGCAGCCGATCCGGGACCTCCTGAAGGCGATCGCCGGGCAACCGCGCATCCGGCTGCGTTGCGGAACCCTGGCGGCGGGTTACTACGCGGACCACTGGGTGCCGCTGGTGGACGCGGAGCGCATGACCAAGATGCGGGCGCGCAGCGTGGTAGTCGCCACAGGGGCCTTCGAGCAGCCCGCCGTGTTCCGCAACAATGACC
>DASTHR010000448.1:0-2950 GCA_035718105.1 Burkholderiales bacterium | reverse complement strand
CCCGCGGTGGGGCGGAATCCGTATGATAAACTGCAAGCGTTGATTTTACGCGGATTCCTCCATGTCCGGCAGCACCCTAGGCAGGCTTTTCACGGTCACTTCCTTCGGCGAGTCCCACGGCCCGGCCATCGGCTGCGTGGTGGACGGCTGTCCGCCGGGAATGGCGCTGACGGAGGCCGACATTCAGCGCGAACTGGACCGCCGCCGGCCCGGAACCTCCCGCCACGTGACCCAGCGCCGGGAGCCGGACCGGGTGGAAATCCTCTCCGGCGTGTTCGAGGGCCGGACCACGGGCACGCCCATCGCGCTGCTGATCCGCAATGAGGACCAGCGCAGCAAGGACTACGGCAACATCGCCGAGGCCTTCCGCCCGGGCCATGCCGATTACACCTACTGGCAGAAGTACGGCATTCGCGATTACCGCGGCGGCGGGCGTTCCTCGGCGCGGGAAACCGCGGCGCGGGTGGCGGCGGGGGCCGTCGCGCGCAAGTGGCTGCGGGAGCGCTACGGCGTGCTGATCCGCGGCTACATGGCGCAGCTGGGTCCGATCAAGCTGACGTTCAGGAGCTGGGAGGGGGTGAACGACAATCCGTTCTTCTCCCCCGACCCCGACATCGTGCCCGAACTGGAGGCGTTCATGGACCGATTGCGCAAGTCCGGCGACTCCGCCGGGGCGCGCATCAACGTGGTGGCCGAGAACGTCCCGGTGGGCTGGGGCGAGCCGGTGTACGACCGGCTCGATGCCGATATCGCCTACGCCATGATGAGCATCAACGCCGTGAAGGGCGTGGAGATCGGCGCCGGTTTCGCCGCCGTCGAGCAGAAGGGCACCGAGCATGGCGACGAGATCACGCCCGCGGGCTTTCTCGGCAACAACGCGGGCGGCATCCTGGGGGGCATCTCCACCGGGCAGGACATCCTGGTGTCCGTCGCCGTGAAACCCACCTCCAGCATCCGGCTCCCGCGCCGCTCCATCGACAAGGCCGGCAATCCCGTGACCGTGGAAACCCACGGCCGGCATGATCCCTGCGTTGGCATCCGCGCCACGCCCATCGCCGAGGCCATGCTGGCGCTGGTGCTCATGGACCACGCCCTGCGCCACCGCGCGCAGAACGCGGACGTGACCTGCCCGACGCCCCGGATTGCCGCGCGCGCGCCTGCCGCCTCCGCCCGACCCTCCGCGCCGGCCCGGGAGGACCCGGAGCCCTACGAAGAGGCGTAAGAAATCGCTCACCGCATCCCCCGCGTCCTCCGCGGTGAGAGGAGTTGATCCCTGATGTCCAGTGCTGTTCCCTACTGGCGCCTGTCCGGCTTTTACTTCTTCTATTTCGCCTTCGTCGGGGCGTTCACGCCCTACTGGAGCCTGTACCTGCGCTCCATCGATTTCAGCGCGTTTCAGATCGGGCTGCTGATGTCGCTGCTGCAGGTGATGCGTATCTTCGCGCCCCCGGCCTGGGGCTGGGTCGCCGACCACACCGGCAGGCGCGCCGCCGTGGTCCAGTTGGCGGCGGCCCTCAGCCTGGTGTCCTTCGCGGGAATCTTTTTCGGGACCTCCTTCGCCTGGGTGTTCGCGGTCATGACCCTGACCAGCTTCTTCTGGGGCGCGTCCCTGCCCCTGGTGGAGGCCATGACCCTGGCGCACCTGGGTTCCGGTGCCGCCCGCTACGGCAGAATCCGCTCCTGGGGCTCCGTCGGCTTCATCGTGGCGGTGATCGGCGCGGGCTACATCCTGGACCGGACGCCGGTGTCGGCGCTGCCGGGAATGGTGACCGGCATCATGCTGGGGATCGTGCTGTTCGCGGGGCTGGTCCCCGACGCAAGGGTGCCGCCCCACGAGAGCGACAGCCTGCCCGTGTCGGCCATCCTGCGGCGGCCGGAGGTCATGGCCCTGCTCGCGGCCTGTTTCCTGATGGCCGCCGCCCACGGCCCCTACTACATCTTCTACTCCCTGTACCTCGTGGACCATGGCTACAGCAAGGCAGCCGTGGGCTGGCTCTGGTCCATCGGCGTGATCTGCGAAATCGGGGTGTTTTTCGCCATGCCCTGGCTCACGCGGCGCTTCGGCCTCAAGCGCATCCTGGTGGCCAGCTTCGCCGCGGGCGCGGCCCGCTTCCTGCTCATCGGCTGGGCCGTGGACGCCGTGGCGCTGCTGGTGGTGGCGCAGGCAATGCACGCCCTGACCTTCGGTGCCTACCACGCGGCGGCGGTGGCGGCGGTGCACCAGTTCTTCCCCGGGCGGCACCAGTCAAAGGGACAGGCGCTCTACACCGGGATTTCATTCGGGGCCGGCGGGACCCTGGGCGGCCTGTTCAGCGGCGGCGCCTGGGAAACCCTGGGGCCCAGCCTCACCTTCACCGCGGCGGCGCTGGCGGCGCTGGCGGGCTCGCTGCTCATCGCGCTCCGGCTGCGCCTGGAGGAGCGCGCTGCGCCGTGAAGGCGCGGGGGTTGTGTATAATTCCCGGTTCACTTTTCGCGAATTTCCATGGCCCCGCGCACTCTCTACGACAAGCTCTGGGACAGCCACCTGGTCCACCTGGAGGATGACGGCACCGCGCTGCTGTACGTGGACCGCCACCTCATCCACGAGGTGACCAGCCCCCAGGCCTTCGAGGGGCTGCGGCTCGCCGGGCGCAAGCCCTGGCGGGTGGATTCCGTGGTGGCAACGGCCGACCACAATACCCCGACCCACGACTGGGACAAGGGCATCCGCGACCCCGTGTCCCGGCTGCAGGTGGAGACCCTGGACGGCAACATCAGGGATTTCGGCGCCAAGGCCTATTTCCCGTTTCGCGACCGGCGGCAGGGAATCGTGCACGTGATCGGCCCGGAGCACGGCGCCACGTTGCCGGGCATGACCGTCGTGTGCGGCGATTCCCACACCAGCACCCACGGCGCCTTCGCCTGCCTCGCCTTCGGCATCGGGACCTCCGAGGTGGAGCATGTGCTGGCG
>DASTHR010000447.1:0-3687 GCA_035718105.1 Burkholderiales bacterium | reverse complement strand
TGCTGGGACGCATCGGCCTGTCCTTCTACGCAGTCACCGGCGAGGTGGTGCAGGCGGTGCTGGAGCGCCTCGGCCACCAGGTGGAGGTGAAGGAGGGCACCCACGACGTCATCTTCCCGCTGCTGGCGAAGGGCGAGGTGGACCTGCTCAACGCCGCCTGGCTGCCCAATGCCCACCGCGTGTACTGGGAGCGCCACGGCCAGGAGCTGGCGGAGCTGGGCACGCTCTACGAGGGCGCCCAGCTCTACTGGACGGTGCCGGCCTACGTGCCGGAAGGCGCGGTGCGCACCCCCGCCGACCTGGCGAAGCCGGAGGTGGCGGCGAAGATGGACAAGACCATCCGCTCCATCGGCGCCGGCGCCGGCATCACCATCAACTCCAAGAAGGCGGTGACCGAGTACGGCCTGGACGCCGCCGACTACTCCGTGGCGGCGGGCACGCCCAAGGAGTGGGTGGACAACTTCGCCGCCGCCCACGCCGCGAACCGCTGGCTGGTGATGCCGCTGTGGCGCCCGCAGTACCTCAACAAGGCCTACGCCCTGCGGGTGCTGGAGGACCCGAAGGGCGCGCTGGGCCCCGCCGACCGCGCCGTGCTGATCGTGAACCGCGCCGCCCGCGACCGGCTGCCGAAGCGCACGCTGGAGGTGCTGGCGAAAGTCCGCATCCCCGTGGACGACGTCACCGCCATGGACTACGCGGTGAACGTGGAGAAGAAATCCCCCGCCGAGGCGGCGCGCGCCTGGATGGGCGCCAACGCCGCCGCGGTGGAAGGCTGGTTCAAGTGAGTTTGTTCAAATCCCATGTCTCACATCAATTTTCATCTGGAGCAATCGCAATGAAGAAAGAAAGCATACTGTTTTCGCCGCTCAAGGTGGGCCGCTACCAGCTCGCCAACCGCCTGGTGATGGCGCCCATGACCCGCTCCCGCGCCGACGACCGCGGTGTGCCCTCCGACCTGGTTCCCGTCTACTACGCCCAGCGCGCAGCCGCCGGGCTCATCATCAGCGAGGGCATCTATCCGTCGCCCATGGGGAAGGGCTACGTGCGCACGCCGGGAATCCATTCCGATGCCCAGGTGGCGGCATGGAAGAAGGTGACCGACGCAGTTCACGCCAAGGGCGGACGCATCTTCGCCCAGATCATGCACGCGGGCCGCATCTCCGACCCCTCCTTCCTGCCCGATGGCGCCACTCCGGTGGCGCCCTCCGCGATCCGGCCCAACGGCCAGTCTTACACCGACCAGGGCATGAAGCCCCACGTCACCCCGCGGGCGCTGGAGTCCGGCGAAATTCCGGGAGTGATCGCCGAGTACGCGGAGGCGGCGCGGCGTTCCCTGGAGGCGGGTTTCGACGGCGTGGAGCTGCACGCGGCTTCCGGCTACCTGCCGATGCAGTTCCTCTCCACCGGGTCCAACCAGCGCAGCGACCGCTACGGCGGCAGCGCGGTGAACCGCGCCCGCTTCACGGTGGAGGCGCTGGAGGCGATGGCGAAGGTGGCAGGGGCCGACCGGGTGGGGATCAAGCTCTCGCCCGAGATGCCTTTCAACGACATCAGCGATGCGGACCCGAAGGAAACCTACGCCACGCTGGTCGGGGCAATCGGCAATATGGGGCTCGCCTACCTGCACGTGACGCCCTACGGCAAGGAAGTGGATTACCACCAGTTGCTGCGGCCGCTGTTTCGCGGAACCTATCTCGCCGGCGCCGGACTGACCCGGGAGTCCGCGGAGCGCCTGCTGTCCGAGGGCAAGGCCGATGGCGCCGTTTTCGGCGCGCTGTTCCTCGCCAACCCGGACCTGCCGGAGCGCTTCAAGCGCCATGCGGCGCTTAATTCGCCCGACCCGGCGACTTTCTACGCGCCGGGTCCTGAGGGTTACATCGACTATCCCGCGCTGGAAGCGGCTTGAGCAACTTGAATACGGCCGGGAGAGTGCAATGACAGCAGTCGCCTCGGTCCGCCACGGCGGTTACGGTCACACCGAGCGCCAGGCGGGGCATGTTTACGAGGGCGCCGCCTCGGTGCCGGTCGCCGAGGCCGCGCGGCGCTGGAGCCAGTGAGGTGATCCAGCAGCTCACCGCCCTCGCCACGGAACACGGGGCCGCCCTCGTGTTCCTGTTCGTGCTCGCCGAGCAGCTCGGCGCGCCGATCCCGGCGCTGCCGCTGCTGGTGGTGGCCGGGGCGCTGGCGGCCGACGGCCACCTCTCGCTGCCGCTGCTGCTGGCCGCCGCGCTGGCCGCCTCGCTGCTGGGCGACCTGGCGTGGTATTTCGCGGGCCGCCGCTACGGCCACCGGGTGCTGAAGACCCTGTGCCGCATCTCCATCAGCCCGGACACCTGCGTGCGCCAGACCGAGGACGTGTTCCTGCGCCACGGCCCGGCGTCCCTGGTGTTCGCCAAGTTCGTGCCGGGCTGGTCCACGGTGGCGCCGCCGGTGGCGGGCGCGCTGAGCATGACCACCCCGCGCTTCCTCGCCTACGACGGGGCCGGGGCGCTGCTCTGGGCCGGCGCCGGGATCGTCACCGGCTGGCTGTTCCACGCCCAGGTGGACGCGGTGCTGGAGGGCCTGCAGGCCGCCGGCGGCTGGGGCCTGTTGCTGCTGGGGGCGGCGCTGGGCGTTTTTCTCGCCATCAAGGTCTGGGAGCGGCAGAAGGTGTACCGCGCCCTGGCCGCGGCCCGCATCTCCCCCGAGGAGCTGCACCGCCTCATGGACGAGGGCCACGACCCGGTGATCCTGGACGTGCGCTCCAACGCCAACCGGGCGCTGGACCTGCGGCGCATCCCCGGCGCCATCGCCGTGGACTTCGACACCATCGAGGCGGAGATCGAGCGCCTGCCCCGGGACCGGGAGGTGGTGGTGTACTGCGCCTGCCCCAACGAGGCCAGCGCGGCGAAGCTGGCGGCGCTGCTGCGCCGGCGCGGCTTCGAGCGCGTGCGGCCCCTGCGCGGCGGGCTCGACGGCTGGGAAGCGGCGGGGCTGCGGCTGGAGCGCCCCTGACGGGCGGCGAGCGCCGCCCGCGGGATCACCCGTCCTGCTCGTCCCGGAAACCGATCGCCCAGTGGGAGCCGTCGCAGAAGGGCTTGTTCTTCGAGGCGCCGCAGCGGCACAGGGTGTAGTGCTCCCGCGACGCCTCCGGCGCGAACTCCACGCCCAGGAGTTCGATGCCCCCGGTGACGGCGTAGGGGCCGTCCCTGGTCACCGTGACCAGGGGCTCGCGCTGCTGGTCGCGATGCTCCACGCCCTCCAGCGTGTAGCTCAGGGCGCCGGACGGGCAGAGCCGGATGGTCTCCACGATCGCCTCCACGCCGGCGCCGTCGGGATCGATCCAGGGCTCCTGGTGCATGCGGAACACCGTCTTCAGGCGGTCGGTGCAGAAGCCCGCGTGGGCGCAGATGGCGCGGTTGTCGTGGATGGTGATGCGTTTGCCTGCGTAGCTCGCGCGCGCGCCGCTTGCGCCGGCGACGCGCTGGTCGCTGAAGCCGATGCTGCCGTGGGTGCCGTCGCAGAACGGCTTGTTCTTCGATCCCCCGCAGCGGCACAGGGCCACCCCCGCGACGGTGGCGCAAACCTTCCCGTTCTCGCGCCGCAGGTTCGGAATCGCGCGCGGGAAGGGATCGTTCAGCAGGTAATAGGGGCCGTTGGGCAGGCAGGCGATCTTCGGGCGTTGCGGCGGGTCGGGCTGGTCCATGC
>DASTHR010000446.1:0-4303 GCA_035718105.1 Burkholderiales bacterium | reverse complement strand
ACCGTCTCGTCGGCGTATTGGCGCACCACCTCCAGGGTGTCGGGCGGCGATACCGGCACCGCGCACACGAGCGTGCCCGCGCCCCGGGCGCGCAGCGCGTGCAGCGCGGAGATCATGGTGGAGCCGGTGGCGAGGCCGTCGTCCACCACGATCACCACGCGCCCCGCGGGATCGACGGGCGGGTGAATCGGGGTGTACCGGGCGCGCCTGCCGCGGATCACCTCGAGCTGCGCCCGCTTCTCGCGCTCCAGGTACTCCTCGCTCGCGTAGTGGCGCGCATGCTCCGCGAGATAGGCCCAGCCGGTTTCGTCCACGGAGCCCAGGGCGAACTCGGGGTTGCCCGGGGCGCGCAGCTTGCGCACCAGCACCACGTCCAGCTCGCCGCCGAGTTCGGCGGCGATGATCTTCGCCATGGGCACCGCGCCCCGGGGAATCGCGAGGACCAGGGGATTCCTGCCCCGATAGCCGGCGAGCGCCTCCGCCAGCCGGCGCGCAGCGTCGACGCGGTCACGAAACAACTCCCCTCTCATGGCACTCTCCCCTGCTCTCCGGACCGCCGTTCTTCGCCCGTTTTCATGATAGCCCAGGCCCGGAGCGGGCCGTATAATGCCGCGCCAAACCCCGCGCACGCCCTGCCGCAACGGTCCATGCTGCTCGACATCCCCCTTACCCGCCCCGGCGAGCGCACCCGCTGCGGCAACCTCCGCGGCGCCAGCGACGCCCTCGCCATCGCGGAAATGGCCGCCGCCCGCCGTCCGCTGCTGGTGCTGACCGCGGGCGCCACCGATGCCCAGCGCCTGCTGGCCGAGATCGGGTACTTCGCGCCGGCGCTGCGGGCGTGCCAGCTTCCCGACTGGGAGACCCTTCCCTACGACGGCTTCTCGCCCCACCAGGACCTGGTCTCGGAGCGCCTCGCCACCCTGTACCGCATCGCGCACCAGGACTTCGACGTCGCGCTGGCGCCGGTCACCACCGCCCTGTACCGCATGGCGCCGGCGGAGTACCTCGCGGGCTACAGCTTTTTCCTCAAGCAGGGCGAAGTCCTGGACCTGGACGCGCTCAGGGCGCAACTGGCCTTTGCCGGCTACTCCCACGTGACCCAGGTGGTCGCGCCCGGGGAGTTCTCGGTGCGGGGCGGACTCATCGACCTGTTTCCCATGGGCAGTTCGCTTCCGTTCCGCATCGATCTCCTGGACCGGGAGATCGAGACCATCCGCACCTTCGACGTGGACACCCAGCGCAGCATCTACCCGGTGAAGGAAATCCGGCTGCTGCCGGCGCGGGAGTTCCCGCTGGACGACGGCGGGCGCGCCCGATTCCGGGCCAACTTCCGCGAGCGCTTCGAAGGCGACCCCTCGCGCTGCCAGCTGTACCGGGAGATCGGCCAGGGCGGGGTGCCGGCGGGAATCGAGTACTACCTGCCGCTGTTCTTCGAGAAGACGGCGACGCTGTTCGACTATCTCGCACCGGGCACCCTGCTGGTCACGCATCGCGACGCGGAGGGCGCCATCCGCGGCTTCTGGCAGGACACCCGCTCCCGCTATCAGTTGCTGCGCGGTGACAAGGACCGGCCCCTGCTCCCGCCGGGGGATCTGTTCCTAGCGGAGGACGAGTTCTTCGGCGCGCTCAAGGGGTTCGCGCGGGTGGAGATCGAAGGCTCGGGGGTCGCGGATCAGGGACCGGGGGTCGGGGGGCGGTCATCGGCAGTCGAGGCGTCCGCGATCCGCGATCCGCAATCCGAAATCCGCGACCCGAACCCCTCGCCGCTTGCCGCCCACGGCTCACCCCTGACGAGCCCCCTGCCGCCGCTCGCGGTGGACCGCAAGAGCGAGAAGCCCCTGGGCAGGTTCGCGGGCTTCCTGGAGGCCTTCCCCGGCCGCGTGCTGGTGGCGGCCGAGGGCCTGGGGCGGCGCGAAATCATGGCGGACTATTTCCGCGAGCAGGGCCTGCAGCCCGCCCTGGTGGAGACCTGGAGCGACTTCCTTTCGGGCGACACTCCGCTCGCGCTCGGCGTCGCGCCACTGTCCTCGGGCTTCATGCTGCCCGGGCGCCGCCTGGCGGTGGTCACCGAGGCGGAACTCTACGCCACCCAGGTGCGCGCCCGCTCCGCCCGGGAAGGCGCCCGCAAGCTCACCGCCGAGGGCGTGCTCAAGGACCTCACCGAGGTCAAGCCCGGCGACCCGGTGGTGCACGAGAGCCACGGCATCGGCCGCTACCAGGGGCTGGTGAGCCTGGACCTGGGCGAGGGCGCCACCGAGTTCCTGCTGCTGGAGTACGCCGAGGGCGACAAGCTGTACGTGCCGGTGGCGCAACTGCACCTGATCAGCCGCTACAGCGGCGCCCAGCCCGAGGAAGCGCCACTGCACAAGCTGGGCAGCGGCCAGTGGGACAAGGCCAGGCGCAAGGCCATGGAGCAGGTGCGGGACACCGCGGCGGAGCTGCTCAACCTCTACGCGCGTCGCGCCGCCCGCAAGGGCCACGCCTTCACCTTCCGGCCCCATGACTACGCGGTGTTCGCCGACAGCTTCCAGTTCGAGGAGACCCCGGACCAGCTCGCCGCCATCAGCGCCGTGCTGGAGGACCTCACCATCGGCCGGCCCATGGACCGCCTGGTGTGCGGCGACGTGGGCTTCGGCAAGACCGAGGTGGCGCTGCGCGCCGCCTTCGTGGCGGTGGCGGACGGCCGCCAGGTGGCGGTGCTGGTGCCCACCACCCTGCTCGCCGAGCAGCATTTCAACAACTTCTCCGACCGCTTCGCGGAGTGGCCGGTGAAGATCGCCGAACTCTCCCGCTTCCGCTCCGCCCGGGAGCAGGAGCAGGCCCTGGAAGGCCTCGCGCAAGGGAAGATCGACATCGTGATCGGCACCCACAAGCTGCTGCAGAAGGGGGTGAAGTTCAAGGACCTGGGGCTGGTGATCATCGACGAGGAGCACCGCTTCGGGGTGCGCCAGAAGGAGGCGCTGAAGAGGCTGCGCGCGGAGGTGGACGTGCTCACCCTCACCGCCACCCCCATCCCCCGCACCCTGGCCATGTCCCTGGAAGGCCTGCGGGACTTCTCGGTGATCGCCACCGCCCCGCAGCGCCGCCTCGCCATCAAGACCTTCGTCAGCCGCCACTCCGAGGGCATCGTCCGCGAGGCGGTGCTGCGGGAGCTGAAGCGCGGCGGCCAGGTGTACTTCCTGCACAACGAGGTGGAGACCATCCAGAGCATGCGCGCGCGGCTGGAGGCCCTGCTGCCGGAGGCGCGCATCCAGGTCGCCCACGGCCAGATGCGGGAGCGGGAGCTCGAGCACGTGATGCGGGACTTCTACCAGAACCGCTCCAGCGTCCTGCTCTGCACCACCATCATCGAGACCGGCATCGACGTCCCCAACGCCAATACCATCATCATCCACCGCGCCGACAAGTTCGGGCTGGCCCAGCTCCACCAGCTGCGCGGGCGGGTGGGCCGCTCACACCACCAGGCCTACGCCTACCTGCTGACGCCGGAGGAAAACGGCATCACGGCCCAGGCCCGCAAGCGGCTGGAGGCGATCCAGCTGATGGAGCAGCTGGGCTCGGGCTTCTACCTCGCCATGCACGATCTGGAGATCCGCGGCGCGGGCGAGGTGCTGGGCGAGTCCCAGAGCGGGGAGATGCAGGAGGTGGGCTTCTCCCTGTACACCCGGATGCTGGATGCGGCGGTGAAGTCGCTCAAGGCCGGGCGCGAACCCGACATGCAGCAGCCCCTGGGCGTGACCACGGAAATCAACCTGCACCTGCCCGCGCTGCTGCCCGAGAGCTACGTGAGCGACGTGCACGAGCGCCTGGTGCTCTACAAGCGCCTCGCCAACTGCGAAACGCCGGAGGACCTGGAGGACATGCAGCAGGAACTGGTGGACCGCTTCGGGCTGCTGCCGGAACCCGCGAGGGCGCTGGTGGAATGCCACCGCCTGCGCATCCTGGCCAAGCCCCTGGGGGTGGCGAGGATCGACGCCGGAGCCGATGCGCTGCTGCTGCAGTTCGTTCCCAATCCGCCGGTGGATCCCGGCAAGATCATCGCCCTGGTCCAGAGCCGGCGCGACATGCGCTTCTCCGGCCAGGACCGGCTGCGCCTGGAGCGCGGCTTCCCCACCCTGGCCGAGCGCAGCGCCGGCATCCGGGACATCCTGAAGGCCCTGGTCTGACGGGTCCCCGCGCCGAATCGCCGACGCCCCTGCCCGGACAACCCGGGGTGGCGAACCCGCTGTTTCGGCAGGAAACTTTTGCGCATCGGGGTTTCGCCGCGGGGCGCTTCGGGGTAGACTACGATCTGGATGGGCGG
>DASTHR010000445.1:0-4543 GCA_035718105.1 Burkholderiales bacterium | reverse complement strand
CCTCGAGCTTGGCATTGGTCGCGGGGTCCACGACGCGGGCCCAGCCCTCCGCCGAGCGCGGCTTGCCGGCGGGTTCATCCTGGCGGCATTCGTTGAGCACGCCCACCTTGCCGTCCTGGCGCAGGGTGTAGGTGGCGGTGGTGGCCGCGCAGCCGCGCTGGAACCATTGCGGGAAGCTGGCGATCTCGTACCACTTGCCGGCATAGCGCGCGAGGTCCACCCGCTCCACCACCCGCTGTTCCGGCGCCCCGGCCGCGGCCGGCAGCGCCAGGGCGCAAACCAGCGCCATCGCGCCGCGGAGCATGCTCCCGTCCCGCCGCCCTCGTCCCGTCACATCTGCATCCATTGGAGTCTCCGCAGTTTCCGACAATTCCGCCCTCCGCATGTTCCCGGCCATTATCCCCGGGACCGGGCAAATCCGCGCCTGCGCCCGGTCGGGGGACAAGCCATCTGTAATCCCCCGTGCACCACAGCGAGGCGTTTGCCTCAGCCCGGATCGCGGCCGCCGTCACCCTCGGGTTTCGGCTTGCGCTCCAGGGCCACCACCAGCGCCTCGATTTCGGTGCGCCGCGGGCGATCCACCCATCCGCCGTCCGGGCCGCGCCGCGCCGTCGCATCCAGCAGAAGGTTGGCGGCCTCCGCGTAATGCCTCACCGCCTGGCGCAGGGAGTCGTCCAGCCAGTCCGCCAGCGGTCCCAGCACGCTCAGGCGGTAATCCAGCAGCATGATCCGGCGCGCGAGTTCGCGGCTCACCGCCGACCCCGGCGCGATGCCATCAATCCTGTCGGGCCAGTTGTCAAACATCCCCAGTTCCGCCACCAGCGCCTGCCGCGTCGGCACCGGCACCGACTTATCCTCCGCGAGGGCCGATTTGAAGCGCAGCACCGCGTGGTGGAATTCGCGTTGGCGCCACTCCAGGCGGGAATTCGGAAACTCGACGACCTTGTCCGCCTGCGCCAGGTTACTGCCGCTGCGGCGCCGGTCGCTGCCGTTGTTGTCCTTCTCAGACATGTGATGCTCCTCAGGGCTCGCGCCGGAAAAATGTTTCCGGCTGCCAGACCAGGCCACTTTACGTAGTCCATATAGTTGGATAAAGTGGCTTTTATTGGATTTATTGTTCCATTAAATAGACTATGAGCGATCTCAACGAGATGCTGGTCTTTTCCGCGGTAGCGTCCGGCGGCAGCTTCATCGGCGCCTCCCGGGCGCTGGGCATTCCCAAGGCGACCGTGAGCCGCAAGGTGCAGGATCTGGAGGCCAGGCTCGGAGTGAGGCTGCTGCAGCGGACCACCCGCCGCATAAGCCTCACCGAGGCGGGCCGGGCATTCCAGGAGCACTGCCTGAGAATCCAGGCGGAAGTGGAGGACGCCGAAGCGACAGTGAGCCGCCTCCGCGGCACACCCCGCGGACTGCTGAAGGTGAGCGCACCCTATACCCTGGCCAGCATCCTGCTGATCCCGGTGCTCCCGGAGTTCCTGGCGCGTCACCCGAATGTGACGGTAGCGCTGACGCTGCGCAGCGATTTCGCGGACCTGATCGCGCATGACACCGACGTGGCCCTCACTGCCCTGCCCCTGCCGGATTCCTCCTACGCGGCGCGGGTGCTGGCGACGACGACGCTGCGGCTCTACGCCAGCCCGGCCTACCTGCGGGACCATGGCGTGCCGGCGCGTCCCGGCGACCTCTCGCCCCACGCGGCCCTGGTGTTCTCGCCCCTCACCCGCCCCGGCGCGGTGTCCTGGGCCCTGGAATCGGGAGGCCGGCGGGTTGAGGTGCCGCTGCGCCCGGTGCTGCAGGCCAACGACATGGCGCCCATCCGAACCGCGCTCCTGGCCGGCAGCGGCATCGCCCTGATGGCGAAGGATCTGTTGAAAGCGGACGTGGAAGCCGGGCGCCTGCAGCCCGTGCTCCCCGAATGGTCGGGGCCAACCCTGGAAGTGCGCGCCGTCTACGCCAGCCGTCGCGGCCTGCTGCCGCGGGTGCGGCTGTTCCTGGATTTTCTCGTGGAGACGACGCTGGCCATCAAGGCAAACGCCTGAGCCGGACACCCCTGGCAGGGTGTGCTACATGCGCAGGTACACCGGCCCTTCGCCCCCCTGGGGCGCGACCCAGGTGATGTTCTGGGTGGGGTCCTTGATGTCGCAGGTCTTGCAATGGACGCAGTTCTGCGCGTTGATCTGCAGGCGTTTCCCGGGCCGGGCGCCCGCCTCGCCGCCGCCCGCGTCGTCCACGAACTCGTACACGCCTGCGGGACAATAGCGGGCCTCGGGGCCGTCGTACTGTGCCAGGTTCACCGCGACCGCGGTCGCCGGGTCGGCGAGCCTGAGGTGGCAGGGCTGATCCTCTTCGTGGTTGGTGTTGGACAGGAACACCGAGGACAGCCGGTCGAAGGTCAGCACGCCGTCGGGCCTGGGATACGCAATGGGCCTGCATTCCGAGGCCTTCCTCAACTGCGCATGGTCCGGCCCCGGATGGTGCAGCGTCCAGGGCGCCCGGCCCCGGAACAGCAGCTGCTCGACGCCGAACATGAAGGCGCCCAGATGCAGTCCCCGGCTCATCCAGGGCTTGAAGTTGCGCGCCTGGCGCAGTTCCTCCTGCAGCCAGCTGCCACGGAAGGCCTCCGGGTAACGGTTCAGTTCGTCGCGCCCGCGCCCCGCCGCCAGGGCCTCGAAACAGGCCTCCGCCGCGAGCATCCCGCTCTTGATGGCGCCGTGCGAGCCCTTGACCCGGGCCGCATTGAGGAAACCGGCATCGTCCCCCACCAGCACGCCGCCGGGAAATGCGATCCGCGGCAGCGACTGCAGCCCCCCCGCCGCGATGGCCCGTGCCCCATAGGCGACGCGCCGGCCACCCTCGAGGTAGCGGCGCATTTCGGGATGGGTCTTGAAACGCTGGAATTCCTCGAACGGCGAGAGGTAGGGATTGGCGTAGGAGAGGCCCACCACCAGCCCCACGGAAACCAGATTGTCCTCGAGGTGGTAGAGGAATCCGCCGCCGTAGGTGTGCGCATCCAGCGGCCAGCCGGCGGTGTGGACCACCAGGCCCTGGCAGTGCTTTTCGGCGGGGACCTCCCACAGTTCCTTGATCCCGAGCCCGTACACCTGTGGCTCCGCGCCCTCCCGCAGGTTGAACTTCGCCTCGAGGTGCCGGCCGAGGTGGCCGCGGCAGCCCTCCGCGAAGAAAGTGTAGCGCCCGTGCAGTTCCATCCCCGGCTGGTGGTTGGGCCCCGGCTCGCCGTTGCGGAGCCGGCCCATGTCGCCGGTCGCCACGCCCATCACCGCGCCGCTGCCGTCGTAGAGCACCTCGGCGCCGGCAAATCCGGGGTAGATCTCCACCCCCAGCGCCTCCGCCTGCTGGCCGAGCCAGCGGCAGACGCTGCCCAGGGAAACGACGTAGTTGCCGGCATTGCGCAGGCTCCCGGGGAGCAGCGCGTCCGGCACCCGCCAGCCGCCGCCCTGGGACAGGAACAGGAAACGGTCCTCGCTCACCGGCGCCTTGAGCGGCGCACCCCGCTCCAGGGCATCCGGGATCAGTTCCAGCAGCGCCCGGGGGTCCATCACCGCCCCGGAGAGGATGTGGGCGCCGATCTCGGCGCCCTTCTCGATCACGCATACCGACACCTCTGCGCCGCTCTGCGCGGCAAGCTGCCGGAGGCGGATCGCGGCCGCGAGGCCCGAGGGCCCGCCGCCGACGATCACCACGTCGTATTGCATCGATTCGCGGGTCATGCCGCGCATTTTACGGCAAGCGGCCGCGCCACCGCGATGTCGCGCCGGTACCCGCCCGCCGCGCTGTGTCAGAATATTTCCCGTCGTCGAAACAGCCCGAGAATCCGAGGCCGTGACACCCATGGAACATCCCGCCTGGAGCCCACCCGAGGAAATGGTCCGGGGCGCGAACATCAGCGCCTTCATGCACTGGCTTGGTCGCGAGCGCAACCTGGAATTCCCCGACTACGACGCCCTCTGGAGATGGTCGGTCACGGACCTCGATGCCTTCTGGTGCGCCGTCTGGGACTACTTCGCCATCCCCTCGGCCCGCCCCCGCGGCCGCGCCCTCGCCGACCCCCGGATGCCGGGCGCGAGATGGTTCCCGGGCGTGGAAATGAACTATGCGGAACAGGTGTTCCGCCACGCCACCGCGGAACGCCCGGCCATCGTGTTCCGCAACGAGGCCGGCGAGGACCGCGAGCTGTCCTGGGCCGAGCTGGAGGTCAGGGTCGGCGCCCTGGCGGCGTCCCTGCGCCGCATGGGTATCCGGCGCGGCGACCGCGTCGTCGCCTACCTGCCCAACATCCCCGAAACCGTGATCGCCTTCCTCGCGGTGGCGAGCCTCGGCGCCATCTGGTCGGTATGCTCCCCGGACATGGGCCGGGTGGCCGTGCTGGACCGCTTCCGCCAGATCGAGCCCAGGGCGATGATCGCCGTGGACGGCTACCGCTACGGCGGCAAGGCTCACGATCGCCGGGAGCTGGTGCGCGAGCTGCTCGCGGGGCTGCCCAGCGTCGAGCATCTCGTGCTGCTGCCGGGCCTGGACCCGCGGA
>DASTHR010000444.1:0-3063 GCA_035718105.1 Burkholderiales bacterium | reverse complement strand
TTGTTCTCGGCCCGGAGGCGCTGGCACAGCTCGATCAGCTGGCCCAGCCTTTCCTCCAAGCCCTTTAGCTCGGCGTCCATGATGCCCGCACTATAGTGCCAAAAATCCTGTGTAGTCAACCGGTAACGGCCTAATTTGCATGTGTTTTGAAAGCGTTGCGGCATAGCGGACGTGAGTGTCGGCTTTTTCCGCAGCGGCCGCCGGCGGTCGTGTAGAATTGTGGCTCGTTTCCGGTGCCGCAGCCGTCGTCCGGCGGCGCGGTTAAACGGGAAACAGGTGCGACGCAGGGATCAGGGATCGGGGATCCGGGGCCAGTAATGCAGGTTGGCTGAAATGCCACTGCGACATGCTGATCCCTATCCCCCGACCTCTGGCCCCTCTCAAAGCCTGTGCTGCCCCCGCAACGGTAAGCGAGTACGGGCGCGCCACGATGCCACTGGGACAGGGAGGTCCCGGGAAGGCGGCGCGTCAAAACTCGCGAGCCCGTATACCGGCCGGAGATTGGCAGGCTGTTGAAAAACCCCTCGGGGCCGCGGTGCTGGCTTTCCGGGATGAGATGCGCGAAGCAAGCCGCGTCGAATGGCGGGTGCACATTCGCAAGGCGAGCGACAAAGCAGATCGTCCGGAAAGCAGCGCCCCATCCGGGTTTGCGCGAAAAATGCGCATCTGCGTCGTTGCGCTCCTTGGCATCGTAGTCTTGGCTACGACCTTCGTCGCGCGCCTCGCATCTGAGCATTTTTCGTGACAAACGCGGCTCCCGGAGAGTTCTTCAGCAGCCTGCCAGGTTGGGAAACGCCACGCGGGGTGGCGGGCCGATCTACGCTGTCGTCGGGTCGTCCCCTTCATCGCGTCTTCCCGTTTACTTGGAATCGGGCATGCGGTGGGCATGCCGCGCATGAGGGGAGCAGCAATGCCAGTCTTTCGTCATATCGCCTGGGCCGCGCTCGCGGCCGCCGTTCCGGTCCTCGCCCAGACCCCTCCCGCGCAGCGCGCCGGCGAGGTGGTGGTCACCGCCTCGCGCTTTCCGGAGGCGGAGCGCGGGCCGGCGCTGAGCGTCATCGACCGGCGGCGAATCGAGGAGAGCACCGCCCAGACCATCGTGGAGCTGCTCGCGCAGGAGGCGGGCATCCATGTGCGCGACAGCCAGGGCAGCCCGGACTGGAGCATTGACCTGCGGGGCTTCGGCCAGACCGGCGACCAGAACACCCTGGTGCTGGTGGACGGCGTGCGCTTTAGCGAGATCGACACCACGCCCGCCAAGTGGTCCGGCATTCCGCTGGCCGCGGTGGAGCGCATCGAGGTGCTGCGGGGCAACCGCGCCGTGCTCTACGGCAGCGGCGCCACCGCCGGCGTGATCAACATCATCACCCGCAAGGCGGCGGCGAACACGACGCAGGGCGACCTGCTGGCCCGCGGCGGCTCCTGGGGATCGCTGGAGGGGCAGTTCGCCCTGAATCTTGGCGGCGAAATGGCGGGGCTGTCGCTGGCGGGCGGGGCGCTGGACACCGACAACTACCGGGACAACAACGAGCTCAGTCAGTACAGCCTGATTGCGGACCTGCGCAACCTGCGGGGACCGCACACGGTGTACCTGAAACTGGCCACCGAAAAGCAGGACCTGAGAAACCCCGGCCAGCTAAGCCTTGAGCAGGTCGTGCAGGACCGGCGCCAGACCCTCACACCGTTCGATTACTCCAACCGCTCCGGCGGCCGCGCCGACCTCGGCGGCAACTTCGACCTGGGGTTCGGCGAACTCGCCGGCAACCTGAGCTACCGGCGCAAGAAATCGGACGCCCTGGTGTTCGACTTCGGTTCCACGGTGGGCATCGAGACCGAGTACTACGGCTTTCTGCCGCGCCTGAGGCTGCCCTGGAGCGTTGGCGGCAGCGCGCAATCCCTGGTAGTGGGCGCTGACTTCGAAAAGGCGGACTATGACCGCGACGTGAGCGGCAGCTTCTTCGCCTCGCAGACCAGCGCGGAGCAGGAAACCGCCGCCGCCTACCTGTTGAACCGCTCCCAGTTCCCCACCGGCACCAGCCTGATCCTGGGTGCGCGCAGCCAGCGGGTGCACACCACCGTCAACGACCCGTTCCTCGCGCCGGTGGACCAGAAATTCACCGTTAACGCCTGGGAGGCGACCCTGGAGCAACGTTTCGCGCCCGCCTGGACCGGCCATGTCCGCACGTCGCAGGGCTTCCGCGTCGCCGGCGTGGAGGAGACGCCGTTCACCACCGGGCCGCTCGCGCCCCAGAAATCCCATGACGTCGAACTCGGGCTCGAATGGGCCGAAGGTCCGAACCGGGTGGCGCTGAACGCCTTCCGCATCAACCTGGACAACGAGATTTCCTTCAACCCGCTGATCCCTTTCTTCGGCGACAACGCCAACCTGGCGCCGACGCGGCGCCAGGGGATGGAACTGGAAGCCAGCGGCCGGGTGCTGCCGGCCCTGGACCTGTACGCCACCCTGACCTGGACCGACGCGGAGTTCCGCTCCGGCATCTACGGCGGCGTGGACGTGGCGGGGAAGCGGGTGCCCCTGGTGCCGCGCTGGCAGGCCAGCGCGGGCGGCGCCTGGCGCATCACCCCCGCCACCCTGCTCTCGGCGAGCTTCCTGTATCTCGACGAGCAGGTCCTGAACAACGATTTCGCCAACGCCCTGCCGCAGCGCATCGGCGCCTATGCCACCCTGGACCTGAAACTCTCGCACGCCATCGGACCCTGGGTGCTGGCCGCCGAGGCGAGGAACGCCCTGGACCGGGAGTACTTCACTTACGGAGGCGTGAACACCTTCGGCGAGGTAAAGGTGTTCCCGGCGCCCGAACGCGCCTGGTATGTCACCGCGGAGTACCGCTTCCGGTAGCAGGCCGTCGCAAGGCTACTGCGCGGCGCATCTGCAGCGTCGCGTGCGCGCTCGCCCCTCGCCGTACTGGCTTGTAGTGTCTCGGGGCTCCCTGTGCGGCTCCTATCATCTGCAACCGCTCGCGACGCCTTGCGGCGGCCTGCTTGTATCTCCGGACGCGCGCTCCATTTCTTTGATTCGCGGGGCGTTTCTGCTATCTTGCG
>DASTHR010000443.1:0-7119 GCA_035718105.1 Burkholderiales bacterium | reverse complement strand
CGCGTTCTGAAGCAGACCTGCCACGTCTTCGTGACGGTGGGCGACAAGTAGGGCGAGGCGAACCATGGGTCAGAAAATCAATCCGATCGGCTTCCGTCTGGGAGTCAACCGCAACTGGGCCTCGCGCTGGTACGCGAGCAGCAAGAACTTCCCGGGCATGCTGCTCGAGGACGTCAAGGTGCGCGAATTCCTTCGCCGCAAGCTCGCCCACGCGGCGGTTGCCCGCGTGGTGATCGAGCGCCCTGCCAAGAACGCGCGCATCACCATCCACAGCGCGCGCCCCGGCGTGGTCATAGGCAAGAAGGGCGAGGACATCGAGTCCCTCAAGACCGAGCTGCAGCGCATGATGGGCGTGCCGGTGCACGTCAACATAGAGGAGGTGCGCAAGCCCGAGGTGGACGCCCAGCTCATCGCCGACTCCATCGCCCAGCAGCTCGAGAAGCGCATCATGTTCCGCCGCGCCATGAAGCGCGCCATGCAGAACGCCATGCGCCTCGGGGCCCAGGGCATCAAGATCATGAGCGCCGGGCGGCTGAACGGCATCGAGATCGCCCGTACGGAGTGGTACCGCGAGGGCCGCGTGCCCCTGCATACCCTGCGCGCCGACATCGATTACGGGTTCGGCGAGGCGAAGACCACCTACGGCGTGATCGGCATCAAGGTGTGGGTCTACAAGGGCGAGACCCTGGGCAGGGGCGAGCAGCCGCTGGCGGCGCCGGCGCCCGGCCCGGCCGAGCCCGAGCGCAAGCGAACCAGGAAGCCAGGAGTGAAGAATGCTGCAGCCAGCTAGAACCAAGTACCGCAAGCAGCACAAGGGCCGCAACAAGGGCATTGCCACGCGCGGCACCAAGGTTTCTTTCGGCGAGTTCGGCCTCAAGGCCACCACCCGCGGCCGCATCACCGCGCGCCAGATCGAGGCGGCGCGCCGCGCCATGACCCGCCACATCAAGCGGGGCGGGCGGATCTGGATCCGGATTTTCCCGGACAAGCCGATCAGCAAGAAGCCCGCCGAGGTGCGCATGGGCAACGGCAAGGGCAACCCGGAATTCTGGGTTGCCGAAATCCAGCCCGGTCGCGTGCTCTACGAGATGGACGGCGTCGACGAGGCCATGGCCCGTGCGGCGTTCCGCCTGGCCGCCGCCAAGCTGCCGTTCCAGACGACGTTTGTTACCAGACAATTGGGTTAAGCAATGAAAGCTAGCGAACTGCGGGCCAAGTCCCCCGCCGACCTTAACAAGGAGCTGGGCGAGCTGCTCAAGGCGCAGTTTTCCCTGCGCATGCAGCTGGCCACCCAGCAGCTCAGCAACAACAGCCAGCTGGGCAAGGTGCGCCGCGACATCGCGCGCGTGAAGACGATTCTCCGGGAAAAGGCGGGCCAGTCATGAGCGAAGCTGCCCTGAAACGCACCCTCACCTGGCGGGTGGTGAGCGACAAGATGGACAAGACCGTCACCGTGCTGGTGGAGCGCAAGGTCAAGCATCCGCTCTACGGCAAGATCGTCACCCGCTCCAAGAAGTACCATGCCCACGACGAGAACAATGAGTGCCGTGAGGGCGACGTGGTGACCATCGAGGAGTGCCGGCCGCTGTCCAGGACCAAGGCCTGGAGGGTGGCGGCGCTGGTGCAAAGGGCCCAAGTGGTTTGATGGGCTTGCCTGCACCCGGTCTGTTGCTATAGAATTTCACGCTTTTCGCCGTTCCGGCGACCTCTCCCAGGCTACGGGATCCAATACTGACCGCCGCGTGTGGCGGGGAAAGTTGGAGAAAGGGTTTTCCAATGATTCAGATGCAGACGTTGCTCGACGTCGCTGACAATACCGGCGCGCGCACCCTGAAGTGCATCAAGGTGCTCGGCGGCTCCAAGCGCCGCTATGCCGGGATCGGCGACATCATCAAGGTGAGCGTCAAGGACGCGGCCCCGCGCGGGCGGGTCAAGAAGGGCGAGGTATACAACGCCGTGGTGGTCCGCACCGCCCAGGGCGTGCGCCGGCCCGACGGCTCGGTGATCAAGTTCGACTCCAACGCCGCGGTCCTGCTCTCAAACAAGCTGGAGCCCATCGGCACCCGCATCTTCGGCCCGGTGACGCGCGAGCTGCGCACCGAGCGCTTCATGAAGATCGTGTCGCTGGCGCCGGAAGTGCTCTGAGGCGGAGGAATCCATGCGCAAGATTCGCAAGGGCGACGACGTGATGGTCATCGCCGGCAAGGACAAGGGCAAGCGCGGCATCGTGCTGCGAGTGCTCGAAGAGGACCGGGTGGTGGTCGAGGGCGTGAACAAGGTTAAGAAGCACCAGAAGCCCAATCCCATGCGCGGCATGACCGGCGGCATCGTCGACAAGGAGATGCCGATTCATGCCTCCAACGTGGCGATCTTCAATCCGGCGACCAAGAAGGCTGACCGGGTCGGGATCAAGACCCTCCAGGACCAGCGCAAGGCGCGCTATTTCAAGTCGAACGGCGAATTGATCGACGTGTAAGAGGACGCCATGGCCCGACTGCAGGAACACTATCTCAAGAACGTTGTGCCCGAGCTCATGAAGAAGTTCGGGTACCAGACCACCATGCAGGTGCCCCGCATCCAGAAGATCACCCTGAACATGGGGGTGGGGGAGGCGGTCGCCGACAAGAAGGTGATGGAGCACGCCGTCGCCGACCTGGAGAAGATCGCCGGCCAGAAGCCGGTGGTGACCAAGTCCCGCAAGGCCATCGCAAACTTCAAGATCCGCAAGGACTACCCGGTGGGCTGCATGGTCACGCTGCGCAATGCCCGCATGTACGAGTTCCTGGACCGGCTGGTATCGGTCGCGATGCCGCGCATCCGCGACTTCCGCGGCGTGTCCGGGCGCGCCTTCGACGGCCGCGGCAACTACAGCATCGGCGTAAAGGAACAGATCATTTTCCCGGAGATCGAGTACGACAAGATCGACGCGCTGCGGGGCATGAACATCACCATCACCACCACCGCGAAGTCCGACGAGGAAGCCAAGGCGCTCCTCGTGGCCTTCAAGTTTCCGTTCAAGAACTGAGGGATCTATGGCGAAGCTCGCCCTGGTCAATCGCGAAGCCAAGCGCCGCGCCCTGGTGGCCAAGTACGCCGCCCGTCGCGCCGAGCTGCTGGCTGTCATTTACGACGTGAAGGCCACCGAGGAGGCGAAGCAGGAGGCCCGTGTCCGGCTGCAGAAGCTGCCCCGCGATGCCTCGCCGGTGCGGCTGCGCAACCGCTGCTCCCTCACCGGTCGCCCCCGCGGGACTTTCCGCAAGTTCGGACTCGCCCGCAACAAGCTGCGCGAGATCGCGCTGCGCGGCGAGATCCCGGGCGTGATCAAGGCTAGCTGGTAGGAGTCAAAAGATGAGCATGAGCGATCCCATCTCGGACATGCTGACCCGCATCCGCAACGCCCAGTTGTCGGAAAAGGCCTCGGTGTCCATGCCCGCCAGCAGGGTCAAGGCGTCCATCGCCCAGGTCCTGAAGGACGAGGGCTATATCGAGGACTTCGCGGTGCGCGATGCCGAGGGCAAGCCGGTGCTGGAAATCGGGCTCAAGTACTACGCGGGCCGTCCGGTCATCGAGAAGCTGGAGCGGGTGTCCCGCCCGGGGCTGCGCATCTACCGCGGCCGCGACGCCATCCCGCGCGTGTTGAACGGCCTCGGCGTGGCCATCGTTTCCACCTCCCGGGGCGTGATGACGGACCGCAAGGCCCGCGCCCAGGGCGTGGGCGGCGAAGTCCTTTGCATCGTGGCGTGAGGCGACCATGTCCAGAATTGCGAATCAGCCAGTTGTGATTCCGGCGGGAGTCGACGTTGCCGTGGCCGGTGGCGACATCTCGGTGAAGGGCCCCCTGGGCACGCTCAAGCGCGTCCTGTCCCACGACGTCACCGTGGGCCGCGACGGAGACACGCTCACCTTCAAGGCCAACGGCAACTCGAAGCGCGCCAACGCCATCTCCGGCACCACCCGCGCGCTGGTGGCGAACATGGTGCACGGGGTGACCAAGGGCTTCGAGCGGAAGCTGACGCTGGTGGGGGTCGGATACCGCGCCCAGGCAGCGGGCCAGACCCTCAACCTCACGCTGGGTTTCTCCCACCCGGTGGCCTACAAGGTGCCGCAGGGCGTGAAGGCCGAGACTCCGACCCAGACCGAGGTCCTGATCAAGGGCATCGACAAGCAGCTGGTGGGGCAGGTGGCGGCCGAAGTCAGGGCCTACCGCAGCCCGGAACCCTACAAGGGCAAGGGCGTGCGTTATCACGACGAGACCGTGGTCTTGAAAGAGACCAAGAAGAAGTAAAGCGAGGCAGCCATGCTGGACAGAAAAGTTTCGAGACAGCGCCGGGCCCGCTCCGGTCGCGCCAAGATGGCGGAGCTCAAGGCGGTGCGACTCACGGTGCACCGGAGCAATTCCCACATTTACGCCCAGATCATCGATGCCAGCGGGGGCCGGGTGCTCACCAGCGCCTCGACCCTGGAGACCGACGTGCGCGGACAGATCAAGAACGGCGGCAACATCGCCGCCGCCGCCGCGGTGGGCAAACGCATCGCGGAAAAGGCCAAGGGTCTCGGCATCGAGCGCGTGGCTTTCGACCGCGCCGGTTTCAGGTACCACGGCCGCGTGAAGGCGCTGGCCGATGCCGCGCGCGAAGGCGGCCTCAAGTTCTGATGGGGTGACAGATGGCTAAGATGCAGCAGAGACAGCAGAAGGGCTCCCAGGCCGAAGACCGCGGAGACGGGCTGCGCGAGAAGATGGTGGCGGTCAACCGCGTGACCAAGGTGGTCAAGGGCGGCCGCATCCTCGGCTTCGCGGCGCTCACCGTCGTCGGCGACGGGGACGGCGGCATCGGCATGGGCAAGGGCAAGGCCCGCGAGGTGCCGGTGGCGGTGCAGAAGGCGATGGACTCGGCCCGTCGCGGATTGGTCAAGGTCAGCCTCAAGAACGGCACCCTGCAGCACCCGGTGGTCGGCGAGCACGGCGCCTCTAAGGTCTACATGCAGCCGGCGTCCGAGGGCACCGGCATCATCGCCGGCGGCGCGGTGCGCGCGGTGTTCGAGGTGATGGGGGTACAGAACGTGCTGGCCAAGGCTTTCGGCTCCACCAACCCCTACAATCTGGTCCGCGCCACCATCAACGGGCTGACCCGGATGAACACCCCCTCCGAGGTGGCCGCCAAGCGCGGCAAGTCGGTGGAGGAGATCCTGGAGGGAATGAAATGAGCAGCGCCAAGAAGACCATCAGGGTGACCCTGGTGAAGGGCCTGCGCGGCGCGCGCGAGGACCATCGCGCCTGCGTGCGCGGCCTCGGCCTGCGGCGCCGGCAGCACACCGTGGCGGTGGAAGACACCCCGGCGGTGCGCGGCATGATCAACAAGGTGAGCTACCTGGTGAAACTGGAGGCCTGAATGAGGCTGAACCAACTCAAGCCCGCGGCCGGCGCCAAGCACGCGAAGAAGCGCCTCGGGCGCGGCATCGGGAGCGGCACCGGCAAGACCGCGGGTCGGGGCCACAAGGGCCAGAAGGCGCGCGCCGGCGGCTACCACAAGGTGGGCTTCGAGGGAGGCCAGATGCCGCTGCAGCGTCGCCTGCCCAAGCGGGGCTTCGTCTCCCTGTCCAAGAAGTTCGACGCGGAGGTGCGTCTGTCCGAGCTCGCGCGCGTTGCGGGCGACACGATCGACCTGCTGGCGCTGAAGCAGGCCGGCATCGTCCCGGCGCAGACGCTCAGCGCCAAGGTGATCCTGTCGGGCGAGATCAAGCGGGTGGTGAACCTCAAGGGCGTGCTGGTGACCAAGGGTGCCCGCGCTGCCATCGAGGCCGCCGGGGGCCGGATAGAGGAGTAACGCCACTTGGCCGCCGCGACTGAATCACTGCTGGGCCTATCCGGGAAGCTGGGCGACCTGAAACGGCGCCTGTTCTTCCTGCTGGGGGCGCTGATCGTGTTCCGCATCGGGGCGCACATCCCGGTGCCGGGCATCGATCCCGCGGTCCTGGCCGAGCTGTTCAAGAGCCAGCAGGGCGGCATCCTCGGCATGCTCAACATGTTCTCGGGCGGCGCGCTGTCGCGCTTCTCCATCCTGGCCCTCGGGATCATGCCCTACATTTCATCCTCGATCATCATGCAGCTGGCGAGCATGGTGATCCCGAGCCTGGAGGCCCTGCGCAAGGAGGGCGAGGCGGGGCGGCGCAAGATCACCCAGTACACCCGCTACGGCACCGTCGCCCTGGCGCTGTTCCAGGGGCTGGCGATCTCGGTGGCCCTGGAGGCGCAGCCCGGCCTGGTCTACGACCCGGGGATCATGTTCCGCATAACAACCGTGGTCAGCCTGGTGAGCGGCACCATGTTCCTGATGTGGCTCGGCGAGCAGATCACCGAGCGCGGCATCGGCAACGGCATCTCCCTGATCATCTTCGCGGGGATATCCGCGGGCCTGCCGATGGCGATCACCTGCACCCTGGAGCTCGCCCGCACCGGTGCCTACAGCCCGCTGCTGGTCATCCTGCTGCTGGCGGGCGTGATCGTGATCACCGCACTGGTGGTGTTTGTCGAGCGCGGCCAGCGCAAGGTGCTGGTCAATTACGCGAAGCGCCAGGTGGGATCCCGCATCTACGGCGGGCAGAGCTCGCACCTCCCGCTCAAGCTCAACATGTCGGGCGTGATTCCGCCGATTTTCGCCTCCAGCATCATCCTGTTCCCGGCGACGCTGGCGGGCTGGTTCGGAAGCGGCGACCAGATGACCTGGCTGAAGGACCTCGCGGGGGCGCTCTCGCCCGGGCAGCCGGTGTATATCCTGCTGTTCGGGGCGGCGATCATCTTCTTCGCGTTTTTCTACACCGCGCTGGCCTACAACCCGAAGGAAACCGCGGAGAACCTGAAGAAGAGCGGCGCCTTCATTCCCGGCATCCGCCCCGGCGAGCATACCGCGAAGTACATCGAGAAGATCATGCTGCGGCTCACCCTGGCCGGCTCGCTCTATCTCACCGCGGTGACCCTGCTGCCGGAGTTTCTGATCCTGAAGTGGAACGTGCCGTTCTACTTCGGCGGCACTTCGCTGCTGATCGTGGTGGTGGTGACCATGGACTTCATGGCCCAGGTTCAAGCCTACGTGATGTCTCACCAGTACGAGAGCCTGCTGA
>DASTHR010000442.1:0-2993 GCA_035718105.1 Burkholderiales bacterium | reverse complement strand
TCGATGAAGGCGGTGATGGCGGTGGCGACCGAGGTAATGGTGCGCACCCCGCTGGGGACTTCCTGGATGTAGACGCCTGGATAGCTGACCTGAGCCATGTATGTCTCCTTGCTTTCTGCCGATGGGGTCCTGCTTCAGTTGTTTGACATGTCGCCCCGGGGGGGGCGCTGAGCCGCGGCATAGATGACCGTACCGTCATGCAATGTGCGCCGCGCCATGATTCGCTCGGCGACGAGCCGCTCCAGCGCTTCCCTGACCTGCTCCGCCGTGAGCGTGAACTGCTGCGGCGCGAGCCACCACCTAAGCACGCCATCCACGGTATCGGAGGCATGGGGATGCTCCTGCAGATAGCGCCGGATGGCTTCCGCGGATGCATCCACATTGCCGTTCCTGGTGGAGGGGGCCATGGCCGGGCGTGATGCGGTGATCATTTGTCTCCGGGGTAACCAGAGCAATGGCCGTGCCACCGCAAGGCTGTTCCCCATCTTCAAGAAAACATGGACTTGCCTGTCCGGCGGTGGGGCATGGGGCAAGCTTGCCCCGGGGGAGCCGGGCCGCGGGGTGGGGTGAAATTGCCCCGCCGCCCGCGCCCGCGGCGCCGACGCGAAAACCACCTCGTGGTGAGGGAGCCTATCCCTGCTGGTACGGGGCGCGGTCTATGCCGTGCTTCTTCAGCAGCTTGCCGAAGGTGCGCCGTTCCTTGCCGCAGCGACGCGCGGCGAGAGAAACATTGCCGCCGGACTCCGCCAGAAGGCGCGAAAGGAAGGACTTCTCAAACTCGGCGACGACGCGGGCCTTGGCGCGGGTGAAGTCCTCGCCGGCGCCGATCTCGAAGGGGACCGGCGCCGCGGGTTCATCCTTGCCCGGCGAGGCCAACTGATCCGGCGCGATGTCAATGATGTCGTCCTGGGATAGCAGGAACTCCCGCTGGATCAGGTTTTCCAGCTCCCGCACGTTGCCCGGCCAGCGGTATGCGGCGAGCAGCCTGAGGGTTTCCCGGGAGAGCCGGCGCGGCGAATTCCCGGACTGGAAGTTCAGCTGGCAAACGAAATGCTCCGCGAGCAGTTCGACGTCGCCGCGCCGCTCGCGCAACGGCGGCATTTCCATCGCCATAATGTTGAGGCGGAAATAGAGGTCGCGGCGGAACTGCCTGCGCGCCTGCAGCTGCTGCAGGTTCTCGTTGCTGGCGGCGATCACCCGCACGTTGGCGCTCACCGTGCGTCCCGCGCCCAGCGGGCGATAGGTCTGGTCCTGGAGGAAGCGCAGCAGGGCGACCTGGCCGCGGGCCGAAAGGGCCTCGACTTCATCGAGGAAAAGCGTGCCGCACTCGGCATCGGCGATGACGCCCGGGCGGGGTTCGCGCGCATCCGTGAATGCGCCACGGGCGTGGCCGAACAGCTCGTTCTCCACCAGGTTGTCCGGAATGGCGCCGCAGTTCACCGGGATGAATGGATAGTCCCGCCTCCTGCCAAGGTAGTGGATGGCGCGTGCAGCGAGCTCCTTGCCGGTTCCGGTCTCACCCTGGATCAGGACAGTGGCATCACAGGCCGCGAATTTCCGCACCAGATCGAGCGCCTTGAGAAAACAAGTCGCCGAACCCACGAGGTTGAATTTGTCGAGCGAGTCCATCTTGTGTGTGCACTCGCCCCATGCCTGGGGCAGGGGCTTGTCGCCGGCCGGCGATGGCATGCGTCAATATGGCACTCGAATCCGACCAAATCAAATGTGATATTTTGGGAGGTTTGTCCGAGACGCCGTTTGTGACGGGTAATAGGTTGAATGGCGCCGGGTTTGCTCAGTTGTTGGAACGGAAAATCCTGGCGCGGCCCTGCCTCGGCCCAGGGCTAAAGCTGTGCCGGAAATGGGGGAGACCGCGGCCGCGGGGGATTCCTACGCCGGGATGGAGTTCGTGCCGCGGTTAAACGCGTCGGTGAAGCGCTCCAGCCCGTGATGGCCGCCGTTCACCAGCTTGCGCGCCGTGGCCAGGTCTGCGGCGAGCAGCGCCTGCTTGATGGCGATCTCCTTGGACTTGAGGAAGGATGCCAGCAGCTGCCCGGCGATTTTCGGGTCCGATGCCAGCTCCGGTTCCTTCACCAGGCGGTTGCCCAGCCCGATGACCTCTCCGTATTTCGCGTAGTTGTAGCGCCCGGTGAGCTGGATGTAGCCGCGTCCGCGGTAACGCTCGCCGTCGGGCGGTCCCTGGTTGCCCAGGTCGCGCCGGTTGTCGTAGAGGTCGAAGGGGTGGCCTCCCGGCGAGGTGTTGTAACGGGAGCGCCCTTCCGCGATGGGCTCGAAGCTTTCGGTCTCGGCGCGGATGGTGGCGAGCGCCATCAGCACCATGGGCTTGTCGGTGAGGCCTTGTTCCACCAGCGCCTCGCAGACCGGCGGCAGGTTTTCCTCGATGTTGTCCAGGGGCGTGTAGGGGAACATCCAGGACACGGCCTGCGCGGTGACGCCCGGGATCACGTCCGGCCAGACGTCGTCCTTCTTCGCGACCCCCAGGGCCGCCAGGGTGCGCGGGCCGGCGATGCCGTCCGCCAGCAGACCCTCGCTGGACTGGAACGCCAACACCGCCGCCTCGGTGCCGGTGCCGAAGTCCCCGTCCACGCCGCCGCAGGGAAAGCCCCGTTTCTCCAGTTCACGCTGCAGCCGCTTTACTTCCGTTCCCCGCGAACCCCGTTTCAGCGTCGCCATGATTTTTGCTCCTCCTCGTCGTCGCCAGGAAAAGCTAGCACGCCGGCAGCGGGCACCGCAAACGGTTTAGAATATCGCCCCACTTATGGAGAACCTGTTGAAGCCGCGCCTCATATACCTTTTCATGGCCGTTTCCTGTTTCGGACTCATGGGATTCGGCGCCTACTGGCTGCAGGGCAAACTGGGCCTGCTGCCCTGCCCGCTGTGCGTCGTGCAGCGCATTGCCTTCCTGGCGGTGGGCGCAGCCGCCCTCGCCGCGGCGGCGTTGGGACCGACAAGCCGCTGGGCGATCCGGTTCT
>DASTHR010000441.1:0-6751 GCA_035718105.1 Burkholderiales bacterium | reverse complement strand
CTGCTCCTGCAGCTGCCGCGCCCCGGCCGACGCATCGACGAGGGCCGCGCTGGCCTGGGAAAGCTTCGCCTCGTCAGCCGCCAGCTTGGCCTTGGCGGCGGCGAGTTCGATCTGATACTGGGTCGGGTCTATGCGGAACAGCAGCTCGCCCTTCCTGACCAGGCGGTTGGGCTCCACCGGCACCTCGATCACCCGTCCGCGCACCTGCGGGATCACCTGCACCACATACTTGACCACGCGCACGTCGGCCGAGGAGGGCGCGACCACGTTCAGGGTCAGGATCAGCGCCGCCATGGCGACGATCGGGATGATGACGACCGTGACCTGCGAGGTGGTGTTCCACGGCAGCCACTTGAATTTGATGAAGATGAGCCAGACGAAGAAGGCGTAGATGCCGAGTAATAGCGCTTCCATCAGGCCTTCCCTTCCTGCGCCGCCGCGGCGACCGGGCCGGCTTCCTCGGCCGGCTTCGCCGAAACCAGTTCGCGCCGGAGCTTATTCAGTTTCGGCGACAGGCCGCCGGTGTCGGCCATGGTGTCGAGTTCCTCCCGCAGGTGGTCGAGTTCCTGCGCATCCAGCTGCCCGGCCAGCGCCTTTTCGCCCATGTGGTGAAAGTAGTCGTCGTGCTTCTCGGTGCCGTAGGCCATCTTATAAGCGACTGGCTTCACGTACGCCCACAGCCAGGCGATAGGCCACAGCAGCCCACCGAACACCAGCGAAAGCAGGCACAGGGTCTTGATGGCGTCGGTTTGGGGATGGTGGCGCTTGTGGGCGATCTTCTCCGGAAGCACGTGCACCATCCAGAACAGCACGATGGCGGCGATCGGAATGACGATGATGACGAACCAGGCGATGCCCATCGCCGCCTTGTCCATCAGTTCCGGGGGAAGGAACGAGGCGTGGGCGGGCAGCGCCGTCAGCAGACCTGGAAACGCGCAGAGGATCGCAAGCGACGCGATGCGTCGGACAATTTGCATGGCTGGTGGAGCCTAAGGAATGCGGCTACCCAGCCGCAAGGCGATTTTAACCGACTTGCCGCGGGTCAAGCGCGGCAAAACGGGACAACACCGCCGGAGCGGGCGGAGGCGTCAGAAACGCCAGTTCAGGTCGAGGCCGAAGAAATAGCTGCCGCCGTCGCTGGCCGGCAGGTCGCGGGCAACGTTCCGGCGTGCGGCATCCGCGCCGTTGCCGGTGGAGTATTCAAGGGCCATTCCCACGCCCAGATCCTCGTGCAGCCGGTATTGCGCGCCCACGCCCGCTGTCCAGGCGTCGGCTCGAAGGGCGAGGGGTTCGGCCTGCTGGATGCCGACGCTGCCCAGCAGCGACCAGCGCTCGCCGAGCTGGCGCTGGACGCTCGCGGACAGGATCTGGGGCGCGCCCGTGCGCAGGGCCGGTTCCAGCAGGCTGCCGCGGGCCACCGAGTAACGACCGGCCAGCGGGTCGCTCCGCAACTCGGATCGATAGCTCACGCCCAACCGCGTGCGGGGATCGTAGTCGTAGCGCAGACCCAGACTCAGGCCGACCCCGCCCATTTCCGGCGACGCGGCATCCGGGGCAACCAGGCCGGGCTCGCGAAGCGTCCGGTAGGTGACGTCGAGTCCCGCCTCCAGCGCCAAGTTGGCCCCTGCGCGGTAGGCCAGGGCCGGTGCCAGGGAAAAACCAACCGGGCCCGCATCGGGATAGGGGAACAGGCCGGATGGGCCGAAGTGCCCGTTGGCGGCCAGACCCACGCCAAAACGACCCACTCCCAGAGCCGGTGAGGTGTCCTCGAACACCGGCTTCACCCCCAGCAGCCAATCAATGCCCTCGGCGTGCGCCAGGGACGGGACGGCGAGCGCCATCGCGGTCGCGGTGGCCGTCAGGGAAAGTCGGAATGTCTGGAGGGCGTTGCGCATTGTCGCTGGAGCGCCACAAATGTGGCGCACATGGCCAGTATAGCGCGGCGGAATCCGGTTTGAACCCCTTTGTGGCAGCGGCTATTGTTTCGCCACCTGCTTCCAACCCTCGCCGGGGTTGAATTTGTTCAGTTTTACAGCGGCTTGGGGGGTGTCCTTGCCAAGATCTTTTTCGTAGACCACGCCGTCGTGGCTGACCATGAAGCTCATCACCCCCGAGGCGCCGTAGTTCGCGGGGTAGGCGACGATGGCGAAGCCTCCGATCATGCTGCCCTTGGCCATGTAGTCATAGGCGCCGCCGGGGGCGTCCTTTCCTTGGGCCTTGAGGATCCGGTAGTAATAGCCCCAATACGGCTTGGGGTTGACGGTCTTGCCGGAGTAGCCCTCGCGCACCGCATTCGCCGCCAGTGTTCCCAGGGGGCTTGGCGGCTCCCCTTCCTTTACCGGCCAGTAGAGCCCGTCCCTCTTGCCCTTGCCGCTGCGGAAATTCTGCGCGTACTCCAGCAGCCCGTCTCCGTCGCGATCCGCCGACGCGTAATCGCGTTGCGCGTCCGCGATGGCCAGCAGCACCTGGATGGTGTAGAGCTCGTTCTGCCCGATGCGGCGGTTGAGGATCTCCTCCCGCCCCGCGGCGGTGTCGAATTTCCAGCCCTCGCCCGCCTTCACCAGGGGGATGGGCAGCGGCCAGTCATTCTTGCCGATGACCAGGGTCGCCCGGGCATCGCCGTCCTTCACCAGTTCGTGCTTTTCCTGGTAGGCGGCGACGAACTGTTCACGCTCGCGCTTGGCCTGCACCGGGTCGCCGGAACCGAGTTTTTTGCCCTCCGGGCCCAGCACCGCCTCCAGGGCCTTCGGGTCGCCCGCCTTCGCCGCCTCCACCAAGGCGGTAACGGCCTCGTCGGGACTGCCAAAGGATTTCTGCTTCGGCTGCGCCGCGGTGGCGGGCTGCATCACCCCAGCAACGGCGAGCGCCATCACGGCGGCACTCAGGAGGGCGCGGAGAATCCTGAACTTCAGAGGAAATGCGAACATGTCTTGCTCCTAGAGGGTTTCAGTTGGGGACGGCAAATGGGGCTTCAGCGCCGGCCGCCGCCGCCCCCGCCGCGTCCGCCGCCCCCACCGCCGCCTGCCCGTGCGCCGCCGCCGCCGCCGCCGCCGCCCATGCTCTGGCGGCTGGACTGCCCGCGGCTGCTGTAGTTGCTGGCCTGCCGCCCCTGGTCCGCCCCCCCGAAGCCGCTGGCGCTGCCTCGACCGGAGCTATCGCGCCCGCCGCCCATGTCCCGGGTCCCGGCGCTGGGACCGGCCCGATCGCCGCCACCGTAATCCCTGCCACCGGCGCCCGCACCGCCACGGTCCCCGGCGCCACCACGGTCGCCGGCACCACCACGGTCTCCGGCACCACCACGGTCTCCGGCACCGACGTCGCGCGTGCCGGCGCTGGGCCCACCCCGGTCGCCGCCGCGGCCACCGTCCATGCGCTGTTGCCCCAGATCCTGGCGCCCCTGCTCGGCCCGGCCCCGGAACTGCTCCCGGGAGGCCGCGTCGCGGGACTGGCCGCGGTCGTATTTCTGGGCCACGCCCTGATCGCGGTAGGCCACCCCCTTGCGGTGCGCCGCGTTGTGGTTCCAATCACCGCCCTTGATGTTGGTGCGGTTGAAATTGTTGTAGGTGTTGTGGTTGATGTAAACACCGCCGCCGCCGCGACCCCAGTTGCAGCCGCCCCACAGGGCCGAGCCCACGATTACGCCCGCGGTGAAGGACCAGAACGCGGTGCCGGCGACGTAGCCCGGCGGGTAGTAGTAATAGGGCGGGTAGGCCGGGTAGGGCCAGGTGCCGTAGATCACCGTCGGGTTATAGGTGGGCACGTACACCACCTGCGGGTCGGCCGGCTCGATCTTGATGACGGTCTCGGTTTCCACCTTCTCCACCACCACGTTCTGTTCCTTGCTGCTCTTCAGGTTTCCCTGGTCCTGGGCCTTCTTCCTCAGGTTCTGTACCGTCGCCATCACCTCCTGCTGCTGGGCCAGGAAGGCGTCCCCCAGCTGCTGGGTCCAGTCCAGCTTCTCGTTCATCATGCCCAGCACCTGGGGGAAGGCGGTTAGCGACTTCACGCTGGGGTCCCAGGGCTGCTGCTGCATGGCGTCCTCCAGGGCCTTGTCCTTGACATTGGGGTTGGCCTTGCTCCAGCGCGCCGCTTCCACGATCTCCAGGGGATAGGTGGAGGCCATCAGGATCTGTGCCAGCAGCGGATCGGGATACAGCGCAATGGGCGCCATGATCTGGTCCAGCTGCTCCTGGGTGAAGGTCTTTCCGGCTTGCGCGGGCGCCTGGGCTGGCGCCGCCGCGGGGGCCGGCTGCTGGGCGGTCACGCCGGCCGGAAACGCCAAACCGATGGAAACAATCACTGCCGCGATACGGGTGAGCGTTGGGGACATCAGTTTTTCTCCTGCAACCGTGATTGCGGCTGCTTCGGCGTTAATTCTAATACCAACTGCGGGGTTTTGATTCCGGCATGATGGCGCGGGCAATGGAGACCGGAGGAGGGCAGCGTCGCCGCTCCTCCGGTAGCAAAGATTACTTCTTGTCGGACTTCTTCTCGGCGGGCTTGGCGGCGGGCTCCACGGCGATGGCCAGGGCCTCGGTGTAGGTCACGTCCACCTTGTCGCCTTTCTTCACGACCTTGAAGTGGTCCTTGTTCCTAACCTTGAGGTCCACCACCTTGCCCTCGGGACCCTTCAGGCTGATGATGCTGTTCTTCTCGTCCACGTTCACCACCTCGGCGGTGGCGGTCACCTGCCGCCCCACCGCGCCCGCCGGCTTCTCCCCCGGCTTGGCCCGCACCGCGGCCATCTCCTCGGCGGGGGCCTTGGCCGCGCCGCTCTTGCGCAGTTCCAGGGTCAGGGCCTCGACATACTTCAGGACCACCATGTCGCCGACCTTGATCTGGTCGAAATTGCGCACTTCCTCCCCCGCGACGACGCTGAAGGTCTTGCCCTCGGGGCCTTTCATTTCCACCTTGCGGGTGGCCTTGTCCACGGCGGTGACCTGGGCCGTCACCTTGATGGTTTCGGCGACCACCGCCTTGCCGGGCTCGCTTGCGACCACCGCCCCGCCGGTGACGTCGGGTTTGCCCTGGGCCAGGGCGATGCCGGCGTACAGGGCCAGCAGGATTGCCGCGATTGCATTGCGCATCCACATCTCCTTATTGCAGGTTGAAAGGGCCGTTTCCTGCCCGGCGTCGTGGTGCGGGGCCGTCAGAAAAGGCGACGAATTCTAGCACGCCTGAGTGGCCAGTCTCGGGGCAGACCACTCCTCGGAACGCCCCGGTGGTTTGCCCTGCTCAACGGTGCGCGGATTCGCGCCAGACAGCCGGGCTGGTGCCGGTCCAGCGCCGGAATGCCCGCGTGAAGGGGCCGAGGCTGGAGTAGCCTAGGGCGGCGGCGATGTCAGGGAGGGGTATCGCCGATTGCTGAAGCAGTTCCGTGGCCGAGGCGAAGCGCACGCTGTCCAGGATCTGCTGGAAGGTCGTTTCCTCGGCGGCGAGGCGGCGGCTCAGGGTGCGTCGGTGCATCGCGAGGGATTGCGCCACGTCGGCGCCGGCGCTGCGCCCCTGCAGCAGCAGCGTGCGCAGCTTCCGCTGCACCGCCTGGACCAGCTCCGCCTTGCCCGCGCCCTCTGCCCGCGCCCGCGCGTCGCGAAATCTTGCCGGGTCGGCGCCGTGGATCCGCTGCGTCATCAAGCTTGCGGGAAACCTGACGGCGCAGAACTCGGAATCGAACCGCAGCGGCGCCCGGAAGCAGTGGCGGTAAGGGGTGATGTCGTCGGGTGCCGAATGCGGAAAGCAAACCATCGAGGGCGCCCACTCCTCACCGCAGAGGCCGCGCATGATGTTCATGGTGGCGGCGAGTACGGCGTCGTAGTGCTGCGACCGGTCCTCGGCGAGGGGGGCATAGATCGCGTAGCCGAGGTCCGCCATTTGGCCCCTGCGCAGCAGAAAGGCGACCGCCCCATTGCTTCTGAGATGGTGATACAGGATGAGGTCCTGCAGCGCTCCGCCGACCGTCTGGGAATTGCGCATGATTTCGCCCACCAGCCCCAGGTCGGAGAGCTGCCATGCATTGCCGGCGAGCAGGCCGAAATGGGCGCACCGGGTGCGCCGCGCGGCTTCGTTCAGCAGGCGGCACAGGTTCGGGTATGGGATTTCGCCGGCGGGATCTTCCAACACGCCCGGGCGCGGTAATCCTCAGGAATGTTTAGAGGGGCGTGTCGCTGCGGCGCACAAGCACAATTTTGTCCCGAAAAGTGATGCCGCAAGGTCCCGGTTATGCCTATGCTTCCCCTATGGGGATCCCGCGAATTCGAAACACGGACACTTCAGCGCGTGGAGGCGGCGCGCACCAGGATCGTTCACTCCCGCCTGCCCCGGTCTCGGCGGGGGTATCTGAAATGCAGGTGAGTGCGTGCTCCATCGCATTCGCTGAATCGGGTGCGGAGGGAGACGCCGATTGGCCTGGTGCGCCGCAGCATCCCCGGTTGGGTATTCAAGCGGCCAACATACCCGGATGGATGCGGCGCCCGCCGCACCAGAAACCAGAGAGAGGAGAGAATCCACATGGCAGCTAATCCGAAACTAGCCGCGGACCTGCGCGGGAACCCCTGGCGCGGATTCGCGGGCACCGACTGGCAGCGCGAGATCAACGTCCGCGATTTCATCGTGTCCAACGTTACTCCGTACACCGGTGGACCGGAATTTCTCGAGAAACCCAGCAAGCGGACGCTCGCCGTCTGGGACAAGCTCCAGCCCTACTTTCGCGAGGAGGCCAAGAAGGGGGTCCTGGACGTCGACGTGGCCACCC
>DASTHR010000440.1:0-11527 GCA_035718105.1 Burkholderiales bacterium | reverse complement strand
AGTGTGTCTTACCACATTCCCTGCCATCTGCGGGTCCAGAACATGGGGCAGAAGACCCGGGAAATGCTGGAGATGGTCCCGGGGACCAGGGTGAACACGGTCGAGCGCTGCTCAGGCCACGACGGCACCTGGGGCGTGAAGGCCGAGTACTTCAATGACTCCATGAAGATCGGCCGCCCGGTGTTCCGTCAGATGGGGAGCGGGGATCCCGATTACGTGAGCTCCGACTGCGCCATTGCCGGACGGCACATCCTGCAGGGCATCGGCGAAAGCCGCGCGCGCAAGGAGCACCCGCTGACCCTGATCCGCATCGCCTACGGGCTTTGAGAAGAAGGAAACACAGGATGCCTGCTATTGCTCGTGACAGCCTGATGAGCCTGGAGGCCTACGCCAAGGCGCGGGCGGATTTCCGCGCCAAGGTGCTGGCGCACAAGAAGGTGCGCACCTTGGCGGTGGGCCCGGATGTCACCCTCATATTCGAGGATGAGATCACCATCCGCTACCAGGTGCAGGAAATGCTGCGCACCGAACGCATCTTTGAGGAGGAGGGGATCGAGGATGAACTCTCCGCCTACAATCCGCTGGTCCCGGACGGCAGCAACTGGAAAGCGACCATGATGATCGAGTATCCCGATCCCGATGAGCGGGCCCGTCGCCTGGCCCAGCTCATCGGCGTCGAGGACCGAGTATGGGTCAGGGTGCAGGGCTGCGAGCCCGTGTATGCGATTGCCGATGAGGACATGGAGCGGGAGAACGACGAGAAGACGTCCTCGGTGCATTTCCTGCGCTTCGAGCTTTCTCCGGCGATGGTGAGAGCGCTGCGCGGCGGCGGCGCCCTGGCCGTGGGGATAGACCACCCGGGATATCGCTGGGTCGTGGATCCCGTTCCCCAGCCGGTGCGCGCGTCCCTGGTTGCAGACCTTGCATGATGCGAGGCGCGGGACTGTTGCTGTTGCTGTGGGCCGCCATGGCGTCGGCACAGTCGCAGCCCGGCGCATTTGACCAGGCATTTGATGGGGAGGAAAGGCCCTGGCGCGAGGTCGAGGCACAGTTGCCCGCCTATCCCCGCCCGGAAAAGCTGCTGCAGTTCGATCCCGGCGGCACCAGCGCCAACCGGTATTTCATGGACGTCGCCTCGATATCAGTGGACCCCGACGGGGTCGTGCGCTACAGCCTGTTGATCCGTTCGGCCCAGGGCGCGGAAAACGTCAGCTTCGAGGGAATCCGGTGCGCCACCCGTGAGCGCAGGCTCTACGCCTTCGGCCGTCGCGACGGCAGCTGGTCGCGGGCCCGCAATTCCCGATGGGAGCGCATCGAGGCCCATGTTGCCCAGTCCCGTCACCAGATGGTCCTGTACAGCGACTTCTTCTGCCCTGAAGGAAGGATTGCGGGGGACCGGGATGAAATCGTCGACGGCCTGCGGCGGGGGATGAATCGGCGACTCGAGGATTTCTACCGAGGAGGGGGCGGCGACTAGCGTTCGGGCGGAGCTTCTTCGGGCATGCACTCCCCCAGCCGCCTGGCCCGGACCCGCTGCGTGACCCGCAGGGTGCGGCCCCCGTCCTGGACCTCGCTCCATAGGTTGGAGGCGTAGGCCAGTTTTCCCAGGGTCATTTCTCCGCCGCCCACCATCGGCCGGGGACCGTCGCATTCAACCGACCAGGTGGCGCGGTTACCCACGAACCTGAATCCGATAAGCCGGCATTCCTGCGGCACCCGAGGAATCAGGTTGCGCGGGTCCTGCAGTTCCTCCGCCGTGTAGCAGTGGCGCAGCGTCTGGGACGCTTCCTGCACCGGGCTGTCCGGCACCTCGATGCGGCTCGTCACTTCCCAGAGCCCGGGTTCCATCACCGGTGGTGCGTTCGGCGCATCGGGTGCCGCCATCGCAGCGGCTAGAAGCGCGGTCCGGACAAGGCCTGGCATGGGGCGTTCGAGTTTTCCGGTGAGGAGCGGCTTCCGGTGCGCGCGGGATCCCGGCGCAGTCAGAGCAGGATCAGGTTGTCGCGGTGGATCAGTTCCGGCTCGTCCACGTAACCGAGCCGAGCCTCGATCTCCGTTGAAGGGGCGCGCAGGATCTTGCGGGTCTCGATCGAACTGTAATTAACCAGGCCGCGGGCGACTTCCGTTCCCTCCGGGCCGAGGCAGGCCACCAGCTCTCCACGATCGAACTCGCCCTGGATGTCGTAGACCCCGATTGGCAGCAGGCTCTTGCCCTGCTCGCGCAGCACCTTGACCGCGCCGCTGTCCAGGATCAGCCGGCCCCGGACCTGCAGGTGGTCGGCGAGCCATTGCTTGCGCGCCGCCAAAGGCACCGTCTCCGCGCGCAGATGGGTGCCGATGGGCTCGCCGCGTGCGAGCCGGATCAGCACATCGGGCTCACGGCCGGAGGCGATGACGGTGTGGGCGCCGCTGCCGGAGGCGCGCCTGGCGGCAAGTATCTTGGTGATCATGCCGCCGCGGCCGATGGCGCTGCCCGTGCCGCCGGCCATGCTCTCCAGGGCCGGGTCGCCGGCGCGGGCCTGCTGCACCAGCGCGGCGCCGGGATCCGTGCGAGGGTCGGCGGTGTAGAGCCCCGCCTGGTCGGTGAGGATCACCAGGCAGTCGGCCTCGATCAGGTTGGTGACCAGCGCGCCCAGGGTGTCGTTGTCGCCGAAGCGGATCTCGTCGGTCACCACGGTGTCATTCTCGTTGATCACCGGAATGACGTTCATCTCCAGCAGCGTCAGCAGCGTCGAGCGGGCATTGAGGTAGCGCTTGCGGTCCGACAGGTCCTCATGGGTGAGCAGTACCTGCGCCGCGTGCAGGCCGTGCCTGCGGAAGCAGCTCTCGTACGCCTGCACCAGGCCCATCTGTCCCACGGCGGCGGCGGCCTGGAGCTTGTGCAGCTCGCTGGGGCGCTTCTTCCATCCCAGCCGCTGCAGTCCCTCGGCGATGGCGCCCGAGGACACCAGGACCACGTCGCGGCCCTGCTCCTTGAGCCGGGAAATCTGCTCCGACCACAGGGCGAGCGCGGAGTGGTCCAGGCCGCGGCCCTCGTTGGTGACGAGTGCGCTGCCCACCTTGACCACCATGCGCTTCGCGTCGGCTAGCAGGGATCTCACGATTGCCGGCTCCGGGGACGTCAGGCTCGGGCCTCTTCGATGGCTGCCGGCTTGCGCCTGGCACGGCGCTCCAGCTCGCCCATCACCGCCTGGCACAGCTCACGGCAGCCCTCGCCGGTGAGCGCCGAAATCATAAAGGTTTTGCCCCGCCATCCCAAGTCGCGGACGAACCCCCGGCAGCGTTCCTCGCGCGACTCCGGGGGCAGCATGTCGGTCTTGTTGAGCACCAGCCAGCGGGGCTTGCGCTGCAGGGCGGGGTCGAACTTGCGCAGTTCCCGGACGATGGCCCGCGCTTCCCGCACCGGGTCCGTTTCGGGGTCCAGGGGGGCAATGTCCACGATGTGCAGCAGAAGGCCCGTCCGGGCCAGGTGCTTGAGGAAGCGATGGCCCAGGCCGGCGCCCTCGGCCGCGCCCTCGATCAGCCCCGGGATATCGGCAACGATGAAGCTGCGATTGTGGTCGATGCGCACCGTGCCCAGTTGTGGATGCAGGGTGGTGAAGGGATAGTCCGCGACCTTGGGCCGGGCGGCGGAGACGGCGCGGATGAAGGTTGATTTGCCGGCATTCGGGAGCCCCAGAAGGCCGACGTCCGCGAGGACCTTGAGCTCCAGCCTGAGTTCCCGGCTTTCTCCGGGCGTCCCCTTGGTGTGCTGGCGCGGGGCGCGGTTGGTGCTGGACTTGAAGCGGGTGTTGCCAAGTCCGCCGGCGCCGCCTTTGGCGATCAGCACCTTCTGGCCGTGGCGCTTGAGGTCGGCGATGGGCTCGCCGCTCTCACGGTCGGAGATCACCGTGCCCACCGGCATCAGCAGCACCACATCCTCGCCGCTGCGCCCGGTGCAGTTCGCGCCCTGGCCCTTGGCGCCGCTCTGCGCGCGGTGGATGCGGGCGTAGCGGTAGTCGATGAGGGTGTTGATGTTGCGGTCGGCGAGGGCGTAAACGCTGCCGCCGCGGCCGCCGTCGCCGCCGTCCGGCCCCCCCCGTGGGACGTATTTTTCCCGCCGGAAGCTGGCGACGCCGTCTCCGCCCTTGCCGGCATGGACCTCGATCACGGCTTCATCGAAGAATTTCATTGCGGACCATCCGGTCTCGAAGGTGGCGGGGAAAACAAAAAAGCCCTATCGCAACCGATAGGGCTTTCCCGGCGTAGGCGAGGCTCAGACGGGGATGATGCTCACCACCTTGTGGCCCATCGGGCCCTTCTGCCCGAATTCAACCCGCCCCGTCACCTTGGCAAACAGGGTGTGGTCGCGGCCCATGCCGACATTGTCCCCCGCATGCAGCGGGGTGCCCCGCTGGCGCACGATGATGCTGCCGGCCGGAACCACTTCGCCGCCGAAGCGCTTGACCCCGAGCCGCTTTGACTGGGATTCGCGCCCGTTGCGCGAGCTGCCGCCTGCCTTCTTGTGTGCCATCTCAATATCTCCTTAAGCCGCCTGGATGCCGTCGATGCGGATCTCGGTGAAATTCTGGCGATGTCCCTGGGATTTGCGGTAGTGCTTGCGGCGACGCATCTTGAAGATGTTCACCTTGTCGCCCCGGCCGTGGCCGAGCACCGTGGCCTGCACGGCCGCCCCGCTGAGGGTCGGCTGGCCCAGGGCCACCTTGTCCCCGTCCACCACCATCAGCACCTGGTCGATGACCAGCTGGGCCCCGACGTCCGCCGGAACCTGCTCGATGCGCAGCTTGTCGCCAGCGCTGACCCGGTACTGCTTGCCGCCGGACTTGATGACCGCGTACATAGGAAACTCCAGTAAGCCGTTTTCTAGAAACGCGAAAGTATATCCAAACCCGGATGCCAGGTCAAAGCCTGCCGGCGCGCGCCAACGTGGGGCGGGGGGGCCGGCCTTTCAGCTTGACACCCTGCTTCGGCGCTTCCTACCATTGCCAATTTTTCTCAAGCCAGCCATGCCCCTGGAGGAAATCCGCCGCTTCATTGAGCCGCAGATGCGGGCCGTCGATGACGTCATACGCCGGCGGCTGCATTCCGACGTGGTGCTGGTGCGCCAGGTGAGCGAGTACATCATTGGCGGCGGCGGCAAGCGGTTGAGGCCGGTGCTGGTCATTCTCTCCGCGGGCGCCTCCGGCTATCGCGGCACGGCGCATCACGAACTGGCTGCGGTGGTGGAGTTCATCCACACCGCCACGCTGCTGCACGATGACGTGGTGGACGAGTCCGCGCTGCGCCGCGGGCGCGAGACCGCCAACGCCATGTTCGGCAACGCGGCCAGCGTGCTGGTGGGCGATTTCCTCTATTCCCGCGCCTTCCAGATGATGGTGGGCGTGGGCAACATGAGGGTCATGGAGGTCCTGGCCGACGCCACCAACACCATTGCCGAGGGGGAGGTGCTGCAGCTCATGAACTGCCGCAACCCGGACATCAGCGAGGCGCAGTATCTGCAGGTGATCGGCTACAAGACCGCCAAGCTTTTCGAGGCGGCGGCGCGCCTGGGCGCGATCCTGGGGGGCGCCGGAGAGGCGCAGGAGCGGGCCCTCGCCGAATACGGCAAGCGGCTGGGCATCGCCTTCCAACTCATTGATGACGTGCTCGATTACTCCGGCGACCTGCACGAAACCGGCAAGAACCTCGGGGACGACCTGGCAGAGGGCAAGCCGACGCTGCCGCTGATCCGGGCCATGTGCAGCGGCACGGAGCACCAGGTGGCGCTGGTGCGGGGCGCCGTGCGCGAAGGCGGAATCGCGGACTTCGAAAAGGTCCTGGCCACCATTGTCGAAACCGGCGCCCTGAATTACAGCCGGGACCGGGCAAATGAGGAATCCGCGCGGGCCGTGGAGGCGATCGCCGCTCTTCCGCGTTCTAATTACCGGGAATGTTTGATACAATTGGCGCACTTCGCGGTGACGCGGAGTTATTAGCATCCAGCGGTCGGCAATCCGCTTTCAGCATGAGAATACCGCCGCTCCCGACGGCGATTTCGCTGGTGGCTGACGGCTGATGGCCGGCGGTTCGGGACATCGGGGTGTAGCTCAGCCTGGTAGAGTACTGCGTTCGGGACGCAGGAGTCGGAGGTTCGAATCCTCTCACCCCGACCATTTAATCCAGCCGGGGTCGGCGGGACGCCGCAAGCAGAGGGCAAATCGTTGTGGGCAAGCTGCTGCTGATCGTCGCCACCCTGGTTCTGGTCTATGTCCTAGTCAGGGCATATCAGCGCGGCGCGCGCCGTCGTGCCGCTCCTCCCGCCCCGCGGGGGCAGGGCGCTGAAGACATGGTGCGCTGCGCGGGCTGCGGCGTTCACCTTCCGCGCAGCGAAAGCCTGATGAGCGGCGGCGAGTTTTTCTGCTCGGAAGAGCACCGCCGCAACGCCCGTCGCTAGCTCCCTGCGCCGTGCCCACCGTGCAACCTGACCGGCAGTACCCCGGCTTCGGGGCGCCGGGGCCTGACGACGTGCCGGAAAATGTCTGGCGCTCCCTGGCGCTGTTCAATGTCTACCGGGTGGCGATGGCGGTCGTCTTCATCGTCACCACGACCCTGTTCGGCGGCGCGCTGGTGTTCGGTTCCCATGACCTGACGCTGTTCCGCTACGCCAGCGCCGTCTATCTCGCGTTCGGCGTGGCGGCGTTCCTCACCATCCGCGCCCGCAGGCCCTCCCTCGAAATCCAGCTCGGGATCCAGACCGTCGGCGACATCGCGCTGCTGGTGCTGCTAACCCATGCGAGCGGCGGGATACTGAGCGGGATGGGCCTGCTGCTGCTCGCTTCGCTGGCTGCTGCGGGGCTGGTAAGCCGGGGGCGCCTCACCCTGTTCTATGCCGCCCTGGCCTGCGTGGCCATCCTGCTCGAGCACACCTACTCCATGCTCATGGGGGCTGCGCCGGTGAGCGAGTTCCTCCAGGCGGGAATGCTCAGCATGGGCTACTTCGCCACCGCATCCCTCGCCCACGGCCTGGCACGCTGGGCCCGCGCCAGCGAGCGCCTGGCCACGGAGCGGGGGGTGGACCTCGCAAACCTCTCCCAGGTCAATCAGCTGGTGATCCAGGACATGCACGACGGCGTGCTGGTGGTGGACGGGGCGGGCCGGCTGCGCCAGCGCAATGCCCAGGCCGAGCGCATGCTGGGTATCCATGCGGGCGCCGGCAGCGAACTGCGCCTCGGCAACCTATCGGCGGTGCTGGCGGAGCGTTTCGATGCCTGGCGCACGGAACTCGCCAACGAGTTCGACCTGCTGCGCTTTCCCGTGGCGAACCGGCTGGTGCGCACGCGCTTTGTTGCAATCGGAGCGGACCGCCACCGCGGGGCGGTGATTTTCCTGGAGGACATGAGCCGGGTCCAGGCCCAGGCCCAGCAGCTCAAGCTTGCCTCCCTCGGCCGGCTTACCGCCAACATAGCCCACGAGATACGCAACCCCCTTTCGGCGATCACGCACGCCGCGGAACTGCTGCAGGAGGAACCCGGCGCCGGCCCCGTGCCCCGGCGGCTGGCGGACATCGTGCGCGACAACGCGCTGCGGCTAGATCGCCTGGTGCAGGAGGTCATGCAGCTCAGCCGCCGCGACCGGGTGGAGCAGGAATGTTTCCAGGGCGGCGACTTCATGCGGGCGTTCCTCGACGGCTTCGCGCGCAACGAGCAGCTGCCGCGGGGGGCGTTTTCTCTGGATGCCGAACCCGGTGTGGCGGTGTGCTTTGACCGGGCGCATCTCAATCAGGTATTGTGGAATCTGTGCCGCAATGCTTGGCGCCACTGCAGCAAGGCCGACGCCAGCGTGCGGTTGCGGGTGGCCGCCGGGGCCACCGCCAATACCAGCGTCATTGAGGTGGCCGATGACGGCCCCGGCGTCCCCGAGTCGCTTCGCAGCCAGGTTTTCGAGCCCTTCTTCACCACTGTCGCGAGCGGCACCGGCCTGGGGCTGTATATCGCCCGGGAGATGTGCGAGGCCAACGGCGCGACCCTGGATTGCCTGGACAGCCCGGGGGGCGGGCATTTCCGGATCACCTGCAGACGAGACCATGTCAAGGCGCAAAGAGCGAGCGACGCGATCCGTCAGTGACGAGGCGCGGGCCACGCATCGCGTCCTGGTGGTGGACGACGAGGCGGACATCCTGGAGCTTCTCGAGCTCACGCTCATGCGCATGGGTCTGGAGGTCCGGGGAGCCGCCAGCGTCCGCCAGGCGCGGGAACTGCTCGAGGGCGGCGATTTCGATCTCTGCCTCACTGACATGCGCCTGCCCGACGGCGAAGGGCTCGAGCTGGTGCGTTTCATCGGCGAGCACTGCGATGACCTGCCGGTGGCGGTGATCACCGCCCATGGCAGCATGGAGAACGCGGTGGCGGCGCTCAAGGCGGGCGCCTTTGACTACATCGCCAAGCCGGTGGCACTGGAGCAGCTGCGCACCCTGGTGCGCTCGGCGCTGGCGCTCCCCAAGCACGAGGCGCGGAGCGCCGGGCATGTGCTGCTGGGGGAGTCGGCGGCCATCCAGCAGGTGCGGGAAACCATCGACAAGATTGCCCGCAGCCAGGCTCCGGTCTACATCAGCGGCGAGTCCGGCAGCGGCAAGGAACTCGCGGCGCGGCTGGTCCACGAGAAGGGCGCGCGCCGGGAGCAGCCCTTCGTCCCGGTCAACTGCGGCGCGATCCCGGAGAACCTGATGGAGAGCGAGTTCTTCGGTTACCGCAAGGGGGCCTTCACCGGCGCTGACGCGGACCGGGACGGTTTTTTCCAGGCTGCCCACGGCGGCACGCTTTTCCTGGACGAGGTCGCCGACCTGCCGCTGCAGATGCAGGTGAAACTGCTGCGCGCAATCCAGGAGAAGCGCGTGCGCAAGGTGGGATCCACGGTGGAGGAGGCGGTGGACGTGCGCATCATCAGCGCCACCCACCAGAACCTGGCGCAGTGCGTGGCGGGTGGAAAGTTCCGCCAGGACCTGTATTACCGCCTGAACGTGATCGAGCTCAGGATGCCCGCCCTGCGGGAGATGCGCGAGGACATCGCGCTGATCGCCGGGGCCATCCTGTCGCGGCTCCCGGCGACGCGGCCAGAGGGCCCGGTGCAACTGGCCCCGGACGCTTCGCGCGCCCTGGCCGAGTACGATTTCCCGGGCAACGTGCGGGAGCTGGAGAACATCCTGGAGCGGGCGCTGGCGCTGTGTTCCGGTTCGCGCATCACCCGGGAGGACCTGCAACTCACGCCCCAGGCGGCCGACGCGGTCTCCGCCGCTGCCGGAGAGAAGTCCCCGCTGCAGGATTACCTGGACCGGCTGGAACGGGAGGCGATCGTCGAAGCGCTGGAGAAGACCCGCTACAACCGCACGGCGGCCGCCAAACTGCTCGGTGTCACCTTCCGCTCGCTGCGCTACCGCATGGAGCGGCTGGGCGTGGAGTGAGCGCCGGGCACCGGTTATGAGCGGGGCGCGGTTCGCCGTTGACGGCGAGGGCATTGTCAGGGGCGCCCGCTTCATCGCGTCGCCCAATTTCGATGAGCGCCCCCCGGGGGCAGCCATTGAACTGCTGGTCATCCATAGCATCAGCCTGCCGCCGGGCAAGTTCGGTGGGCCCCATATTGCCTCCCTGTTCACCAACACCCTGGACCGCTCCGTTCATCCGTACTTCGAAGGCCTGCGCGGCTTGCGGGTCTCCGCCCATTTTCTGATCCGCCGCCACGGGGGGCTGATCCAGTTCGTGCCCTGCCGCAAGCGCGCCTGGCATGCCGGGGTCTCGTCCTGGCGCGGCCGCGAGCGCTGTAACGACTTTTCCGTCGGCATCGAACTGGAAGGCACGGACCACCGGCCCTTCACGGCCTCCCAGTACCGCACCCTGGAGCGCCTCGTGCACGCCCTGCAGACCGCCTATCCCATACGGGCGGCCGTCGGGCACTGCGACATCGCCCCTGGCCGCAAGACCGACCCGGGACCGAAGTTTGACTGGTCCCGGCTGGGCGCTGTCCCGGGCCTGCACGTCCGCCGCTGAATCGGCCCGCGCTCCCGGGAAGGCCCCGAATTCCAGAGCGGGGTTGCATACTCCGTATCGGCTTACTAGAATTGGCCCCAATTGCTGTCCGATGCACTATATATAGTGCACAAATCCTACAAGTCGTTGATAAGATATGGATGGGCACAAGATATGGGGTTTCAGGGCATCGGCTCAGCCAGTGGAGGCGGGATGAGTGAACTGACGGAGTGCCGGGCGGAGAGCGATTACAGCCTGTGGTTGCGCTTCGATGACGGGGTGCATGGTCGGGTCTATCTTGGCGATCTGGTGGGGGTAGGGGTGTTCGCCGCGTGGCGCGACATCGAGAACTTCAGGCAGGTGAGCGTGGATGCGGACAGCAGGACGGTTTGCTGGGAGGGCGGCATCGACATCGCACAGGAGTTGCTCTACCAAGGGCTTGTAAATCGAAGCCGAAGGACTATGATGCACTGAGCGGAAATTCGGGTTCGGCGCCGGCATGCCCGCGCCCCGGATCCCGGGCAGCTGGCGGCGGCCACCCGGCAATGGTGAGAGTGCCTTTTGTAAACCGAAAATAGGAGGAAAACGATGGCAACAGCGAAGAAGAAGACAGCCAAGAAGCCCGCGGCGAAGAAGGCGGCAAAGAAGGGGGTGAAGAAGCCGGCGAAGAAGGCCGTAAGGAAGGTCGCGGCGAAGAAGCCCGCCAAGAAGGCAGTGAAGAAGCCGGCGAAGAAGGTGGTGAAGAAGCCTGCCAAAAAGCCGGCGAAAAAGCCCGCGCGCAAACCGGCGGCCAAGAAGCCGGCAAAGAAGCCTGCCAGGAAACCCGCCGCGAAGAAGCCCGCCGCCAAGAAATCGGCGGCGAAGAAACCGGCCAGCAAGCCGGCGGTGAAGAAGCCCGCCCCTGCTGTGGCGGCAGAGCCTCAGGCGCCCGCGCCGGCTCCTGCGCCCGTGGTCGCGGCGCCACCGGTCAGCCCCATATCTTCCTGGCCGTTCCCCAGCGGTCGCTAGACCCGTAATCGGGCGGCAGTCCGGGGGTTCCCTTCCTCGGGGTGCCGCCAGGCAGGTCATGCCTCAATGTCACCGGGCCCCGGTTCAGCCGGGGCCCGGCGTTCTCGGGGGAGCATCCGGGGGCGTTCCGGTCCCTGTTCTAGAAGGGCAGGGCGGAGCCCGGTCGTGCTTCCAGGATCACGCGCCGGAAATCCTCCTGGATGCGCTTCATCGCCGCTGCGTTGTCCGCCTCGAAGCGCATCACCAGCACCGGCGTGGTATTGGAGGCCCGCGCCAGGCCGAAACCGTCCTCGTATTCCACCCGCAGCCCGTCCAGGGTAATCACTTCCCGCGGACGGTCGAAGCGCGCCTCCCGGCGCAGCTTGTCCACCAGCGCGTAATTCTCGCCCTCCGCCAGCTGCAGATGCAGTTCCGGCGTGCTCACCGCATCGGGGATCCCGTGCAGCGTCGCGCCGACGTCCGGCTGCCGGCTCAGGTATTCCAGCAGCCGTGCCCCGGCGTACAGGCCGTCGTCGAACCCG
>DASTHR010000439.1:0-2164 GCA_035718105.1 Burkholderiales bacterium | reverse complement strand
AGCATTATTGCGGCCCATCATATTCGCGTTTCCCGCTTGAATGTCGCATTCCCGAACCGAATCAACGCATTGCCACAGCCATCCAATCCGCCCGAACCACGATAGGCCGCAGGATCTCGCCAACACACTGAAATTCCATACGTATCGAATCCAGAGATAGATCAACCACCCCGCACCCCGCCCCCGGATGTAACCGATCGTGCACATCCGCCATCCACCAACTCACCGCCCAAGCCGTACCGAAACCAACTCCGTGATGGTCTTCCCGATGTACGGATTGTGGTGCACGGACTTCACGATCGCCCGCGCCTCCGGCGCATACCAGTACGTGGTCGTGGTTTCGCTGGCGTAGACGGAATTGGCGGGCGAAGTCCCGCCAAGCGAACCGCGGGCGAACAGCCGGAAGGCGTCGAACTCCCCGGCCGGAACGGAAACGCGCTCGCGCGCCTGGACTTCGACCGCCATGGCGATGGTGCCGGTGGAGCCCTTGAGCTTGAAGGTCCACTGGCTGACGTAGTTCCAGCGCTTGCCCACCTCGAGCGGAAAGCGCAGCAGGCCGGGATTGGTTTCGGATTGGCGAGGGGAGTCGAGGAGGTTCAGGTCGGGCGTGAGGCGCAGCGGAGCGCCGTTCTCGGTGCCCACGATGCCTGAGGGTGTGACGGCGGTGACGATCCAGGTGCGGCTGGGCACGCGGTTGGGGACGGTGTCGTAGACGGCGAACTGCCACTGGTCGCCGACGCGGATGTCGGGGCGCGGAGCGGATTGGGCGCGCGCCGGAGGAACGGCGAGCAGCAGGGGAAGGGAAAGGAGGCGGCGCCTGCGAGGGGAGAAGGCGCCGGGGCTCACGGCCGGATGTTACCGATCGTGCACATGGCGCCGCTCCAGCACCACCGCCAGTTCCTCCAGGCCCCGCGGATGCGAGGTCCGCGGATAGGGCGGCTTGGGCCAGGACCAGAGCGGTTCCGGAAGCAGGGCGCGCATGGCGTTGATGTCGCAGTGGTAAGGCGGCCCGGAGATGGTTCCGTCGGCGGCGCCGGGCCGCAGGTACTGGACGAACAGGGCGTAGAGCTTGCCGCCGGGTTTCAGCCAGGCATGGAGCTGGTCGGCATACGCGCGCCACGCATCGGGATAGAGCGCGCACAGGCAGGTCTGTTCGTAGATGGCCTCGAAGGGCCGCACCGGATACCAGTTGAGTGCGTCGGCCTGCACGAGCGAGGCGATGAGCCCGGCGCGATAGAGGTTCTCCCGCGTCAGCGCCAGCGCCGCGGGCGAGTAGTCGAGCGCGGTGACGTCGAACCCGGCGCGCGCCAGCGCCACGACTTCGTAGCCGGCGCCGCAGCCGGGCACGAGGATCCGGCAGGGCTTGAGCGCGCCGGAGGCGAGCCAGGCATCGAGCTGGGGATTGGCGGCGCCGCGGTCCCAGGGCGTGTTGCCCTCCTGGAAGCGCTGCTCCCAGAACTCAACGGTGGGCCCGGCAGGCTTAGCGCTTGAGTTTGCTGACACGGTCGTGGATGGCGCCGGGGGTGGTGATCCAGGCGCGCTTGGCTTTGGCGATGTGCTTGAGCGCGCGGCGCAGGTGGCGCAGGCGATAGGGCTGGCCCACCAGGTAAGGGTGCAGGGCGATGCCCATGACGAGCGGCTGGTCCTTCGACTGGCGCAGCATTTCGTCGAAATTGTCCACGATCATGTCGGCGAAGTCGCGCCCGTCCATCTGCCGCGCGACGATCATGGGGATGTCGTTCAGTTCCTGCGGGTAGGGAATGGACCAGAGCGTGCCCTTGGTGGTGCGGAACCGGGTCGGCTGATCGTCGTGGCACCAGTTGAGGGTGTACTTGTAGCCGGTCTCGGCCAGGAGGTCGGGCGTGGCGAAGGATTCCGAGATCCAGGGAGACAGCCAGCCCAGCGGCGCCTTGCCGGAGGCCTTGCGGATGCGGTCGCGGCAGGAACGCAGGAGCTCCCGCTCCGCGTCCTCGTTCATATCGCCCTGACGATCCGAATTGGTGTGGCCGTGGCCGATCAGCTCGTCGCCGCGCTTGACGAAGGCCTCGATCACCTCCGGGCAGTAGTCGTAGAGCGCGGTGTTGATGAGCGCGCCCACCGGCAGCTTCAGGTCCTCGAACAGTTCCAGGCAGCGCCAGACCCCGACGCGGTTGCCGTAGTCCCG
>DASTHR010000438.1:0-5395 GCA_035718105.1 Burkholderiales bacterium | reverse complement strand
CCTGGGCACGCTGGCGGCGAATATCGTCGGCGGCTACCTGGTGGGCGTGGCGGTGGAGCTTTTCGTCCACCACGGCGGAGTGCCGGCCGAACTGCGGCTGTTCATCATCACCGGCTTCCTGGGCGGGCTCACCACCTTTTCCACCTTCTCCGCGGAGGCAGTCACGCTTCTGGCTCGCGCCCAGTATGGCTGGGCGCTGGCCCACATCCTGGGTCATCTTGCGGGCTCCCTCGTCATGACGGTTCTGGGGATGCTCACCGTCCGGGCCCTCCACTCCTGAGGAATCAATTCATGCGCGGCGTCTATCTGACTTTCTTCGTGACCGAGCGTGCCCGGCACGGCGGCGACCTGGCCTATGAGTGGCTGCTCGACAAGGCGCGCAAGCTGGGCTTGCACGGCGGAACCGCGGTGCGGGCCACCGCCGGCTTCGGGCGCCATGGCCGGATGCACGAGGAAACCTTCTTCGAACTGGCTCCGGAACTGCCGGTGGAAGTGAGCTTTGCGCTGACCGACGAGCAGGCGCAGAAGCTGCTTGACGCGGTGCGCGCCGAGGGGCTGAAGCTGTTCTACACCCGCTTCCCGGTGGAGTTCGGCGTCACCGGGGAAGACTGTGGCCCGGATCTGGCGTAGGGGAATCCGGGCTGTCCAGCCCTTTACCCTTCACCCTTCACGCCTTCACCGGTTCCCCGTACACCCAGCGGTTGAGCAGCGCCCGCGCCGCGTCGGTCACCTCGCTGGCGGTCATGCCGATGGGGCCGATGCCCCGCTCCACCAGCGCATCGGCGGCCGCACCGTGCAGGAACACGCCAAGGTGCAGGGCGTCGGCGGGGTCGAGGCCCTGGGCCAGGAAAGCCGCTATCATGCCCGAGAGCACGTCGCCCTGGCCGGCGCTGGCCAGTCCGGGGTTGCCCGTGGTGTTGATCCAGATGACGCCGCCCGGGGCGGCGCAGATGCTGCCGGCGCCCTTGAGCACCACCAGGGCGTTGTAGCGCCGCGACAGCTCTTCCGCGGCGGCGAAGCGGTCGTTCTGCACGGCTTCGGTGTCCGAGCCCAGCAGGCGCCCGGCTTCCGCGGGGTGCGGGGTGAGTATCGTCGGCGCACCGCGCTTGCGCAGCGCCCGCTGCCGCCGGGCATTGGCCGCCAGCAGGTTGAGGGCGTCGGCATCCAGCACCAGCGGCAGCCGCGACTTGATCGCGGCATCCAGCGCCCGCGCGGCTTCCCGCAGGTGGCCCATTCCCGGACCCACCGCCAGGCAGGAGAGGTGTTCCAGCGCGAGCACTTCGTCGGCGGCGCGGACCATGAGTTCGGGCTGGGCGTTGTCCACCGAGGGATGACGCTCCGAGAGCATGCCAAGGTAGATGCGCCCGGCACCCAGTTTCAGCGCGGCGCGCCCGGCCAGGAAGGCGGCCCCGGTCATCCCCTGGGCGCCGCCGATGATGCCGACGCTGCCGAAACTGCCTTTGTGGCTGTCCGCGGGGCGCGGCGCCAGCGCGGCGGCGGCGGACTCGCGGTCGAGCACCCGCATTTTCGGCGCGCGCAGGGCGGGGGCGTCCACCTCCAGGTCGCGCAGCAGTATTTCCCCGCAATGCTCGGTGCCGGCATGGGTGAGCATGCCGGGCTTGAGGGCAATGAAGCTGACCGTGAGCGTGGCGCGCACCGCGGCCCCGCGCACCCGGCCGGTGTCGCTGCACAGTCCCGAGGGGATGTCGATGGCCAGCACCGGCAGGTCCAGGGCGTTGACCTGCTCCACGAGATCGAGGTGCCGGTCCTCGAGATCCCGGGCGAGGCCGATGCCGAACAGGCCGTCCACCACCGCGTCCCAGCGGCCATGGGCGGGGATTGCGGCGAGCGGCTCCCCACCCGCTTCGCGCCAGGCGTCCAGCGCCTCTCGCGCTTCGGGCGAGAGCTTGTCCGCGCGGCCCGTGAACACCACCTCCACCCTGTACCAGCGGTCCTTAAGGTGTCGCGCCACCCACAGGGCGTCGCCGCCGTTGTTGCCCGGGCCCGCCAGCACCAGCACCGAGCTGCGGTTGCCGGTGAGCAGCCTGGCGCACGCGGCGTCCGCGGCGGCGAGGCCGGCGCGGCGCATCAGCGGCGCGGTTCCGGCGGGGGCTGCCAGGCGCTCGATTTCGCGCATTTCAGCCGCGCGGTAGACGGGGAGGGCGGTAGGGAAGGATTTCACCGGCCGGATTCTCGCAGAAAAGCCTGCCGGGGCAAACCGTGGCGAGCGGATCAGCCGTCGCCGTCGCCGGGGCCCATGGTGGCGTCGTAGAGGGAAAAGCCGGCGCGACCCCGCGCCTTGACGCGGTACATGGCGAGATCGGCGCACTTCATCAGGGCCGCGGGGTCCCGGCCGTGCAGCGGATAGAGGCTGGCGCCGATGCTCACCGTTACCTGCAGCTCGCGCCCCGCCAGGGCGAAGGGTTTGCGCATCACGCCCAGGATCTTGGCGGCCACCACCTCCACGTCGCCGCCGTCGCTGACCTCCGACAGGAGAACGGTGAATTCGTCGCCTCCCATCCGCGCCACGGTGTCGGCGGCGCGCACGGACGCGCGCAGCCGCTGCGCGGTCTGCACCAGCAGCTGGTCCCCGACCTCGTGGCCCAGGGTGTCGTTCACTTCCTTGAAGCGGTCGAGATCGAGGAACATCACCGCCCCCAGCTGGTCCCGGTGGCGCTTCGCGCCCGCGAGCACCTGTTCCAGGCGGTCCCGGAACAGTTCGCGGTTGGGCAGCCCGGTCAGGCCGTCGTGGTAAGCCTGGTGGTGCATGCGCTCTTCCTGCAGCTTGCGCTCCGTGATGTCGGAGAACAGGGCGATGTAGTACTCGGCTTCACCCCTCGCATCGCGCACCGCGCTGACATTGAGCCACTCGGCATAGACCTCGCCATTCTTGCGGCGATTCCAGATCTCCCCCTGCCACTCGCCGCGGGTGGAGAGCGCCTCCCAGAAGGTCTTGTAGAAATCCGGGCCCTGGCGGCCGGACTTGAGGATCCGGGGATTGCGTCCCACGACTTCCTCGGCGCTGTAACCGGTGGTGCGCGTGAATGCCTCGTTCACGCGCAGGATGTTGCCGTTGCGGTCGCAGATGGTGATGGCCTCCAGGGAATGGCTGAACACCTCGCCCGCGAGCCGTTCGGTCTCGAACAGGGCCCGGGCCTTGTCCATGACGCGGTTGAAGGCGGCGCTGGCCATGGACACCTCGTCCTGTCCCCGCACCGGGAGTCGGTGGGCCAGGTCCACGTGGCCCTCGGCGATCTCCCCGAGGCCCCGGGCCAGCTCCCGCAAGGGCCGCGTGACCAGGCGGCTGACCGCCAGGTAAATGAGCAGCATCAGCGGCAGGCTCAGCGCGAATGCCGAGAACGCCACCCGCTGGCCGTAATCCGCCACCGCCCGGTTGACCCGCTCGAGGGAGATTTCCATGCTGACCGCGCCGAGGACCGTGCCCTCGCTCACCGCGTGGCAGCCCAGGCAATCCTTGCCCAGATAGTCCCGGCTGGCAATGGCGGGGATGGCGGCCTTGAGGAATTCCACCCCGCCCTCGCGCCGGATTTCGTACATCGGCGTGCCCTGGCTGATGGCGGAGATTTCCAGCGGGTCCGCGGGCAGTTCAGAGACCGTGCCAAGCCCGAACTGACGGACCACCGCGTCGCTGCGCAGGGCCTTGAGGGCGCGGATATTGTTCGAGTGCTCGATCTGGTCGAGGAAAATGCCGCGCTTGTCGGCGGAGCCGGCGATCATCATGGCGGTCAGCCCGGCAAGGGTGAGCTGATGAACGCTGACGGCGAACTCGCGGGCCTGGGCGAGGGTGGACTCGCGATGCGCCCGATAGGCCCAGCCCAGGGCCGCCCCCCAGGTCAGGACGATCAGCAGCCACAGGGTCACCACCAGCTTGACCCAGATCGGCAAGTCCACGATTCGCGTGGCGCGGCCAGCCATCGGATATCCTCCTGCCTTTGGGCGGGAACTCATGCGCAGGACCGGGGCCGTGGCATCCGGCGCGTTCTTCGCGGGGGGTCGCTGCAGCGTGTCATTGTCATGCATTCGGCCGTGGGCGGCAAACGCGGTCGCGCCACCCGGGGCATCTCCTGTAACATCGCTCCGGCGCCCGGGGGCCGCCCGCCACTCCGCCGATGCCCGGGCGCGTCAAGGACTCTGCGCTTGCCATGCACATCCGCACGATGCTTTTCCTGCTGCTGCTGACGCCGGCCATCCTGTCCGCCTGCGGTGGCAGGCCGGTGGCGGAGCCGAAGCCCGCCGCGGAGCCGCAACCCCCGCCAAGGGAGGCGCGACCCGCGCTGCGGCCGGCCGATCCGGTGCCGGGACAGGACCTGTACTACGACGAATCCAATCCCGAGTTCGCCACGCTGCAGAAGGCGAACCAGGCGCTGGCGGGCTTTCCCGTGGACCGCACCGGCAAGGTGGACTGGATGGAACTCCTGCGCAGCGGCCGCATCCAGCCCCGGTCTTCGCTGCAGGGCGAGGAGGACATGAACGTGCTGGACCTGGACGTGGTGATGAAGAACACCCGCGAAATGCCGCATGTCCTGTTTCCACACCGGTCCCACACCCTGTGGCTCGACTGCTCCAACTGCCATCCCGGGCCCTTCGAGGCGCGCGCCGGGGCCCACACCATCACCATGAGCGACATCTTCCGCGGGCAGTACTGCGGCATGTGCCACGACCGGGTCGCCTTCGTCACATACTTTTCCTGCGAGCGCTGCCATAGCATCCCCCAGGGAGGGATGCGCCCCTGGTGGGAGGCGCCGGCACCGGCCGCCGGTGGCCCCTGATCGTGTAAAATCGCCGTTCCTTACGCTGCCCGCCCGATGCTGACCCTACGCGGCGCTCCCGCGCTCTCGCCCTTTCGCCTGGAAAAGCTTTCCCTGGCGGTTCGCTCCGCCGTGCCGCGGATCCTGCGCATCCACACCGGGTACTGGCATTTCGCGGAGACCTCGCGCCAGCCCTCGCCCGCGGAGGAGCAGGTGCTCTCGCGCATCCTGCGCTACGGGCCGGCACTGCCCCCGGACCAGCCGGCGGGGGAACTCATGCTGGTGCTGCCCCGGCCCGGGACGATCTCCCCCTGGTCCTCCAAGGCCACCGACATCGCCATCCACTGCGGGCTGGACTGCGTGACCCGGCTGGAGCGGGGCATCGGCTATTACTTCGAGGCGCAGGGCGCTCCGCTCGTCGCCGCGGAGCGGGCCGCGCTGATGCCCCTGATCCACGACCGCATGACTGAGTCCGTATTCGGCGCGCTGGAGGACGCGGCGCGCCTGTTCCGCCACGTGGAGCCGGCGTCCCTGGCCCGCGTGGACATTCTCGGCGGCGGCCGCGACGCCCTGGAACGCGCCAACCGCGAGATGGGCCTCGCCCTGTCGCCCGACGAGGTGGACTA
>DASTHR010000437.1:0-3871 GCA_035718105.1 Burkholderiales bacterium | reverse complement strand
GCCTCCACCTCTTCCGGGTCATCGGACGACGCGAGCCCCAGCCGGTTCGACACCCGCAGCACATGGGTGTCCACCGCAATGCCGGGGATGCCGAAGGCGTTGCCCAGCACCATGTTGGCGGTCTTGCGCCCCACGCCGGGGAGCGAGGTGAGTTCCTCCAGCATCCGCGGCACCTTGCCGCCGAAGTCCTCCACCAGCTTGCGGCAGCAGCCCATCACCGCCTTCGCCTTGTTCCGGTAAAAGCCGGTGGAGCGGATTTCCTCCTCGAAGGTCGCGGGGTCGGCATCCGCATAGTCCTTCGCGCTCCGGTACTTGCGAAACAGGGTTCCGGTGACCTCATTGACCCGGGCGTCGGTGCACTGGGCGGAAAGGATCACCGCCACCAGCAGTTCCAGGGGGCTGGAGTAGTGCAGCGCAAGTTTCGGTTCGGGCCAGGTTTTGGCGAGCAAGCCGATGATTTTCCTGGGGTCGGCCATGGAAACCTCGTTTGAGCAAAAATCATTGTTGCGCAAATCCCCCGGCGGCGGAACCGGGCCGGTCCTTGCCGCGTCCCAGATACTGTATATAATTACAAACAAGGAAAACCCATGGACGATCTCACCCCGCGCCAGGCGGAAATCCTGGAACTGATCCGCCGGCACCTGGAAACCGAGGGCATGCCGCCCACCCGGCTGGAGATCTGCGCGGCCCTGGGCTTCAGCTCTCCCAACGCCGCGGAGGCCCACCTGCGGGCCCTGGAGCGCAAGGGCGCCATCGAGATGCTGCCCGGCGCCTCCCGGGGCATCCGCCTGCGCGAGCCTCCGGGGCTGCCGGTGGTGGGCCGGGTCGCGGCGGGCAGCCCGCTTCTCGCCGAGCAGAACCTGCTGGGCCATCAGGCCCTCGACTCCCGGCTGTTCAGGCCCCGCGCCCACTACCTGCTCAAGGTGCGCGGCATGAGCATGCGCGACGCCGGCATCCTGGAGGGTGACCTCCTGGCGGTGCACCGCACCCGCGAAGCGCGCTCGGGACAGATCGTGGTGGCGCGCCTCGGCAGCGAAGTCACGGTGAAGCGGCTGCGCCGCCGGGGGCACAGCGTGGAACTGCTGCCCGAGAACCCGGATTTCGAGCCCATCGTGCTGGACCTGCGCCGCGACGAACTCGACATCGAGGGCATCGCCGTGGGGCTGATCCGCAAGTCTTTCTGAGCCCTGGCGCAAAGGCGGCACCATGACCGCGGCCCTGCGACAGGTCCTGCAATACCCCGGCATCTGGCGCGGCAACGACGTCAGCCGCGTCGAACTGCCGAGCGTGCCCACCGGCTTCCCGCGCCTGGACGCGGAACTGCCCGGCAGCGGCTGGCCCCGGGGCGCGCTCACCGAGATCGCCTTCGAGGGCGAGGGCATCGGCGAACTATCCCTGCTCGCTCCCGCCCTGGCGGCGCTGTCCCGGGACGAGCCGTGGATCGTCCTGGTGGACCCGCCCCATCTCCCCTATGCCCCGGCGCTGGCCCGCGCGGGCGTGGACCTCTCGCGCCTGGTTCTGGTGCGTGGCGGCCAGACCCTGTGGGCGGCGGAAACTGCCCTGCGCTCCGGGTCCTGCGCCGCGGTGCTGGCCTGGCCCGGCACCGTGAACGGGCGGGAATTGAGGAAGCTCCAGCTCGCCGCGGAAGCCGGCAGGAGCTGGGGCGTGTATTTACTTCCCGCCTCCGCCTCTCCCTCCACCTCACCCGCCGCGCTGCGGCTGAGACTCGCGCCCGCAACTCATGGAGGCGATCCCGCGGCGGGCGAAGGCGAGGCAGTCGGTGTGCATATCGTGAAGCGGCGCGGCGGCCCCGCCGCCCCCTTCGCGCTCTCCCTGCATCGCCTCCGATAGGCGCCCGCGAGGGTTTCCGGTACCGCCATGCTTTGGGCAGCGTTGCATTTTCCCGGCTTTCCCGTGCAGGTCAGCGAGCGCGGCGTCCGCACGCCGGGCCCGCTGGCGATCGCCACTGCCGGCGCCCGCGGCGAGGTGATCGCCTGCAACGCCGAGGCGGCCCTCGCCGGCGTGCGCCCCGGCATGGCGCTCTCCGCCGCCTGGGCCCTGGCGCCCGCGCTGGCGGTGAGGCCCCGGGACGAGGCCGCGGAGCGGGAGGCGCTGCAGGGCGTCGCCCTCTGGGCCGGGCAGTTCACCCCCACAGTGAGCCTCGCGTCCCCCTGCACGGTGCTGGCGGAGATCGGCGGCTGCCTGCGGCTGTTCGGCGGCGTCTCACGGCTGCTGGAACTGATCCGCGACGGACTCGCGGGCCTCGGCTACCGCGCGGCCATCGCCATCGCCCCGGCCGCGGAGGGGGCGCATCTCCTCGCCCGCGCCGGGCTGACGCGGCCGGTCACCGACCACGCCGCGCTGCGGGAAGCCCTGGCGCCACTGTCCACTGCGCTGCTCGACTGCCCGCGGGAGACCCGTGAGGCGCTGCTCAACATCGGCGCCCGCAGCCTGGGCGAATGCCTGCGCCTCCCCCGGGACAGCTTCGCCCGCCGCTTCGGCCGGGAGCTGCTGCAGCGGCTGGATCGGGCCCTGGGAACGATCCCCGATCCGCGCCCGCCCTTCTCGCCCCCGGTGCGCCACCGCTCGGCCCTGGCGCTGCCCGCCCCGGCCTGGGACGCGGAAGCGCTGCTGTTCGCCGCCCGGCGCCTGGCACTGGAACTCGCGGGCTTCCTCGCCGCGCGGGAGGCCGGGGTCACCCGCCTGCGGCTGGAACTGCTGCATGAGGAGCGGAAGGCCACCGCTCTCACCCTTGGCTTTTCCCTGCCCTGCCGCGACCCGGAGCGCATCCTGGCGCTGATGCGGGAGCGCTTCGCCGTCTTGGAACTGCCGGCGCGGGTGGAGGGCATCGCCCTGGCCGCCGAGGAGACCGCCGGCCTGCCGCGGCGCAGCCTCTCCTTCCTTCCCGACGCCGAAGGCGCGGGCGAGAGCCGCGCGGCGCTGGTGGAACGGCTGCGGGCGCGGCTGGGCGAGGAAGCGGTGCAGGGTCTCGTGCCTGTCGCCGACGCCCGCCCCGAACTGGCCTGGGCCCGCGTCGAGCCCGGGGTGCGCGGCGCGGCGCCGGTGCCCGGCCCCCGCCCGGCATGGCTGCTCGCCGCGCCGCGGATGCTGGCGGCGCGGGACGGCCGGCCCTGGCTCGACGGCCCCCTGGATCTGCTGGCGGGGCCGGAGCGCATCGAGAGCGGCTGGTGGGACGGGCGTGACGTGGCCCGGGACTACTTCCTCGCCCGCGACAGCCGCGGCGGCCGGTTCTGGGTGTTCCGCGAACGGCGCGAGCGCGGCGGCTGGTACCTGCACGGGGTGTTCAGTTGAATGCCTGAACTTCTGAGAACGCAGCGTACGCGGAGGGCCGCAACGAAGCAGGGACCCAATTACAACGCAGGTTGGCATATTCAGTTCGAGGACCATGAATTGTGCCCCTCACGTTTCGGGCTTTTTGATTTTTCCTCTGCGCCCCCCGCGGTGAGATATTTTTAATGCTTCCCGAATACGCCGAACTGCACTGCGTCTCCAACTTCAGTTTTCTGCGGGGCGCGTCCCACCCCGAGGAGCTGGCGGCGCGGGCGGCAGAACTCGGCTATGCGGCGCTGGCCATCACCGACGAGTGCTCGCTGGCGGGCAGCGTGCGCGCCCATGTGGCGGCAAAGGAGCGCCGGCTCAAGCTCCTCACCGGGGCCGAGTTCCGCCTGGCCGACGGACCGCGCATCGCGCTGCTCGCCACGGACCGCGCGAGCTACGGCGATCTCTGCGCCCTCATCACCCGGGGCCGGCGCGCCGCGGAGAAGGGCAGCTACCGGCTCACCCGCGCCGACATGGAGGACAGCACCCCGGGCTGCGTCGCGATCCTGATTCCCCCGGCGGAGCCGGACAC
>DASTHR010000436.1:0-3874 GCA_035718105.1 Burkholderiales bacterium | reverse complement strand
TAGGTGCCCCATTTCGCGCGGTCCCGCGCCGGGAGGGAACTGATGCGCGCCGGGCCCAGGGTGACCAGTTCGATCCCGAGGCGGGAGAAGGCGTTGCGCAGCGCCGGCACGGCGGTGAATACCGCCCATTCCTGGCCGGTGTCGTGCAGGTGCTCGGTGAGGGCGGCAATGAGGAAGCGGGCGAACCCCGGGCGGGCGATGGCGAGGTTGCCCACCTCGGTCAGGCCCCGCCGCGAGACCGGCCGTCCGGCCACCCGCTCCAGGACCGCCTCCACCGGCCGCTCGAGATAGGATTCCAGGAACAGGGGGCCGTTGCGCGGGTCCCGCAGGCCGCACACCGCGATGATGTCTCCCGCCGGCGTGAGCACGCTCATCAGCTTCGGCATGAACGCCTCGACTCGCGCGCCGTAGGCTGCCGCGAAGCTCTCGCGGATGAACTGCTCCAGAACCGGGCGGGCTGGATCGAAGGTGTCGGTGAGATCCACGCGCACCTCGCTCGTGGGCGCGGTCGTGCGGCGTTCCCGGCGCGCGGCGGCAGCGGCGGTGCGGGTCGGTTCCAGTGCCAAGGCGGGTTGCGGATGCATGACGGGTTCTCCCTGAGGGTACGGCGGCCATCCTATCCGGCCATCCTTAAGGGGGCCTTATGGCCGGCGGGACGCTCCTCCGCCGCGGTTTACTTGGCCGGGGCGATTGGACATAATGAGCGGCCCAACCTTTGTTTTTTCATAACAAATCTGCAACATAGGCGATCCTTCCGAATTCCGGAGACCTGCATGGCAAGAATGGTGAACTGCGTGAAGCTGGGCCGCGAAGCCGAGGGCCTGGACCTGCCCCCCTACCCCGGCGCCCTTGGCAAACGCATATTCGAGAACGTGTCCAGGGAGGCATGGCAGGCCTGGGTCCGGCATCAGACCATGCTGGTGAACGAGAACCGCCTCAACCTTGCCGACCCTGCCGCCCGCAAGTACCTGGCGGAGCAGATGGAGCGCTACTTCTTCGGGACTGGCGCTGACATGCCCTCCGGCTACGTTCCGCCGAAGCGCTGACCCCCGGGGGTGCCCCCGTGAACCGCCCCGCCGACCTGGAGCTTGCCCCGAAGCGTTACCTCAACCGGGAACTGGGGATCCTCGAATTCCAGAGCCGGGTGCTCGCCCAGGGTGAGGACCCGGCCATGCCGCTGCTGGAGCGGTTGCGCTTCCTGTGCATCGTCTCCAGCAACCTGGACGAGTTTTTCGAGATCCGGGTCGCCGGCCTCAAGGAACGGATCACCGCCAATCCGGACGTCACCGGGCGCGACGGGCTGACCCCGCGCCAGGTCTTCCGGCGAGTGGCCCAGCGCACCCATGAGCTGGTGGCCCAGCAGTACCATCTGCTCAACACGGAAGTGCTGCCCGGCCTGGCGGAAAAGGACATCCGTTTCTTCCGCCGCAGCAGCTGGAATGAGGCGCAGAAGGAATGGATTCGCGCCTTCTTCTTCCGCGAGGTGATGCCGATCCTCACGCCCATCGGCCTGGATCCCTCGCACCCTTTCCCGCGGGTGCTGAACAAGAGCCTGAATTTCGCCGTGGAACTGGAGGGCAAGGACGCCTTCGGCCGCAACTCCGGCACCGCCGTGGTGCAGGCACCGCGGGCCTTGCCGCGGGTGATCCTGCTGCCGCGGGAGATCTCGGGCTGCGAGCACGGTTTCGTGTTCCTGTCCTCCATCCTTCACACCCACGTGGGCGAGCTGTTCACCGGCATGCGGGTGCTGGGCTGCTACCAGTTCCGGGTGACGCGCAATTCCGACCTGTTCGTGGACGAGGAGGAGGTCAAGAACCTGCGCCTCGCGCTGCAGGGCGAGCTGCCGCAGCGCCATTTCGGGAACGCGGTGCGGCTGGAGGTCGCCGACAACTGCTCCGAGGCCATGGCCCGTTTCCTGCTGGAACAGTTCAACCTGGGCGAGGAGGACCTCTACCGCACCGCGGGGCCGGTAAACCTGGTGCGCCTGATGCAGGTGCCGGACCGCGTTGACCGGCCGGAGCTCAAGTTCCGTCCCTTCACACCCGGGTTGCCCAAGTCCTTCGCCAAGAAGAAGGCGATGGACATCTTCCAGCTCGTCCGCAAGCGCGACATCCTGCTGCACCATCCCTACCAGTCGTTCCAGCCGGTGATCCAGTTCATCCAGCAGGCGGCGGAGGATCCGCAGGTGGTGGCCATCAAGCAGACGGTGTACCGCACCGGCACGGATTCGGCGCTGATGGAGGCGCTGATCCAGGCGGCGGAGCGCGGCAAGGAAGTCACGGCGGTGGTGGAGCTGCTGGCGCGCTTCGACGAGGAGGCCAACCTCGGGTGGGCGAGCCGCCTCGAACAGGTGGGGGCGCACGTGGTTTACGGGGTGGTGGGCCACAAGACCCATGCCAAGATGCTGATGGTGGTGCGCCGCGAGGAGCAGGGCCTCAGGCGCTACGTGCACCTGGGCACCGGAAATTACCATCCACGCACCGCGCGGCTGTACACCGACTTCGGGCTGTTCACCTGCGACGAGGAGCTGTGCGCCGATGTGAACGACGTATTCCTGCAGCTCACGGGGCTCGGCAGGTCCGGGGCGCTGCGCCGGCTGTGGCAGTCGCCGTTCACCCTGCACGGCAACACCCTGAAGGCGATCCAGAACGAGGCCCGGCTGGCCCGCGCCGGACGGCCCGCGCGCATCATCGCCAAGATGAACGCGCTGCTGGAGCCGGAGACCATCGACGCCCTGTACGACGCATCCGGCGCCGGAGTCGAGATCGATCTCGTCATCCGCGGGGTGTGCGCGCTGCGCCCCGGCGTGCCGGGGCTTTCCGACAACATCCGGGTGCGCTCCATCGTCGGCCGCTTCCTGGAGCACAGCCGGGTGTTCTACTTCCTGAACGACGGCGCCGAGGATGTGTACCTCGCCAGCGCCGACTGGATGGACCGCAACTTCTTCCGCCGCATCGAGACCTGCTTTCCGGTGATCGACGCCAAGCTGAAGAAACGCGTTATCGAAGAGGGCCTGCAGCCCTACCTCGCGGACAACGTGCAGGCCTGCACCATGGATGCCGAGGGGAGCTATAACCGGGTCCAGCCGGGGGAGTCCCCGCCCTACAACGCCCAGCGCGAACTCCTGGCCGCGCTGACGGTGCCGCCCGACAAGTAGCCCGGCGCCTTGCGCCGCCCCCGATTGCACATGGCACAGGAGACCGAACTCAAGCTGCGGCTGTCGCCGGAGGCGCTGCCGCGGCTGCGCCGGCTGGCGCTGCCGGGCGCCGCCGCCGGCGCCCGCGCCGTGAGCGAGAAGCTGCACAGCACCTACTTTGACACCCCGGATTTCCTGCTCCGCCGCAACGGCGTCGCGCTGCGACTGCGACGCGCCCGGCGCGGCTGGGTGCAGACCCTGAAAGGCGGGGGCGGCGCCGGTGCCGGCCTGCACCAGCGTGCCGAGTGGGAGTGCAAGGTGGCGGGCCCGCAACTCGAACTCGACCGCCTGCCGGGTCCGATGGCGTTGCTGCTGCTGCCTCCCGGGGTGCGCGAGGAACTGCGGCCGGTGTTCACCACCGAGTTCAGCCGGCGCCGCAGGATGCTGCGCTTCGAGGGCGGCGACGCGGTGGAGTTCTGCGTGGACCGCGGCGAGGTGCGCACCGAGCACGCGTCCAGTCCCATCTGCGAGATCGAGCTGGAGCTCAGGTCCGGCTCGCCCCTGCGCCTGTTCGACATCGGTCTGGCGCTGGTGCGGGAACTCCCGGTGCGGCTGGAGAACCAGAGCAAGGCCGAGCGCGGCTACGCCCTGTCGCGCGGTGAGCCGCCGGCGCCGCGCAAGGCGGTGGCGGTGGCGCTCGCCCCGGAGACCCCGGTCACCGCGGCGTTCAGGGCCATC